>QCSX01000062.1 GCA_003209065.1 Prochlorococcus sp. AG-670-N10 | reverse complement strand
CAATTTGATATTTTTATGAGTAGCAGTTTTGGAAGAATTTTTCGTGTCAGTACTTTTGGAGAGTCTCATGGGGGTGCAGTTGGAGTTATTCTTGATGGATGTCCTCCAAATTTAAAAATAAATATTGATTTCATACAAAAAGAATTAGATAGGCGGAGACCTGGTCAGAGTAAAATTACGACTCCAAGAAATGAAGATGATAAATTAGAGATATTGAGTGGTTTAAAGGAAGGAATAACGCTTGGAACTCCTATTGCAATGTTGGTTAGAAATAAAGATCAAAGACCAGGAGATTATAGTAATTTAAAGCAAGTATTCAGACCATCCCATGCAGATGGTACCTATCATATTAAATATGGCATACAGGCTGGCTCTGGAGGTGGTAGAGCTTCGGCTAGAGAAACTATAGGGAGAGTTGCTGCAGGTGCTATTGCAAAACAATTATTAAAAACTTTATTCAATACTGAGATTCTTTCTTGGGTAAAACGTATACATGATATCGACTCTCAAGTTAATAAAAATAAACTTACTTTAAGTAAAATAGATTCAAATATTGTAAGATGTCCTGATGAGAAAGTGGCTGCAAAAATGATCGAAAGAATCAGGGAATTACAGCAAGAAGGGGATTCTTGCGGAGGTGTTATTGAATGTTTAGTGAAAAATGTTCCATCAGGATTAGGTATGCCTGTCTTTGATAAATTGGAAGCTGATTTGGCAAAAGCTTTGATGTCTTTGCCTGCTACAAAAGGCTTTGAAATAGGTTCAGGTTTTTTAGGAACTTATTTAAGAGGAAGTGAACATAATGATTCATTTATTGAATCTGATGATATTAACAAGCTCAAAACAATATCAAATAATTCAGGAGGCATACAGGGAGGCATAAGTAATGGAGAAAATATTGAGATGAAAATAGCTTTTAAACCAACAGCAACGATTGGAAAGGAACAGAAAACTGTTAATTCTGATGGTAAAGAAGTAATAATGAAGGCCAAAGGTCGACATGATCCATGTGTTTTACCAAGAGCAGTACCAATGGTTGATTCTATGGTAGCCATTGTCTTGGCAGACCATTTGCTTCTTCATCACGCGCAATGCTCAATTATGAAATAACAATAATTCTTTAATTCGAGTTTTCTTTGAGCCATTCATATATTTTTGGATCTATAGCATAATTTTTAAAACCCTTATCACCAATGACTATAGCTTTATATCCTAATGATTTATAAAGAGGTACATCAGATATTGATAAACCTCCGGCAGCTATAAAATCTATATTTTTATATTGAGAAATATTTATTAATTCATTTTTATCTTTCACCGGGTAAATTTTGATAATTTTACAATTTAAATCTATTGCTTCTTTAAGATCTTTTAAATTTTTAATGCCTGGTATTAATAAATGGTTTTTCGAATTTGAATAATTTAAAAGATCCTTATCCCAATTTTTCATCATTGAATATTTTAGTCCAATCCTAATAGATTCTTCTATTGACTTCTTGTGAATAATAGAAGCAGAGCCTAAATTAATTTTTGGGAACTTTAACTTTAGATTTGACACATAATTAGACCAGTTTTCATCTTCAGACCAACTAATTTCAATGTTTACAAACCCTTTTTTTATTAACTTTTTTAATTGTTTTTCAACTAATTCTTTATATACAGTATTTTTATAAAAGTTTTTGGTAGGTTTTATTAATAAAAAAAGCGATTGAAACCGTGAATTTTTAGAGAAAAAATCTTTTTTTATTTTTATTAACTTATCAGATTTTTTAAAATCAGATATAGTTTGCAACTTTTACCTCAGAACGGTTTAGTAAATCTTGAATATCTTCAGTATCAATTGTTTCTTTCTCGATTAGCATTGAGGCCATTTCATCAAGAACATTTCTATTATCAGTTAGTACTTTTGTTGCTCTCTTATAAGCTGTATCGACAAGCTCTGAGACTTCAACATCAATAGTAGCTGCAGTATCTTCAGAAAAATCTCTTGAAGCACTCATATCTCTTCCTAAAAACATACCTCCTTGGGATTGACCTAATGCTACAGGGCCTATTTTAT
>QCSX01000061.1 GCA_003209065.1 Prochlorococcus sp. AG-670-N10 | reverse complement strand
TAAAGAAAAAATCATATCTAATAACCACCCTGATTTTTTATTAATAGAGCCCACGTATTTTTCAAAGGGAAATCTTATAAATCGTTCTGAAACTGAGTCTTCAAAAAATAAAAAAGAAACAATAAAAATAGAGCAAATAAGAAATATAAAGACTTTTCTAGCTAAAAAATCTATCGAATCAGGAAAAAAAATTGTATTAATTGTTGATGCAGATCTTTTAAATGAAGCAGCATCTAATTGTCTTTTGAAAACCCTTGAGGAACCAACTAATGGTCTATTTATTCTTTTAACATCTAGATTAAATTCACTTTTAGATACTATTATCTCTAGATGTCAAATCATAAGATTTAAATCTTTTTCTTACAAACAACTTGAAATTTTTATAAAAAATAATTCAGATAATTCAGTATTAAATATTAAAGAACATATTATTTTAGAAGATTTAATTAATTCTTCAAATGGATCTCCTGGGAAATTAATGAATAATATAAAAATATGGAATCAACTAACAAATGAAATAAAAGATAATTTAGACTTTCCATTGAGTGATAATTTAGAAATATTAAAAATTTCAAAAACAATAACTGAAGAACTAGAAATTGATCAGCAGGTTTTTTTAGTGAATTTTATACAACAAAAATACTGGAAAAAAACTAAAAGCAAAAATATGATTAAAACATTAGAAGATTTAAAATTAAATCTTAGAGGTTTTATTCAACCAAGACTATCTTGGGAAGTAGCTTTATTAAAAATGGCTAATGAAGCCTTATAGAGTTATTCAACTACCGTATTGATAAAACTTGTATTTCTAGATTCTGCAAATTCTTGGCTTGCAACATCAATTTGAGCTTTATCAGGTAATTCAAGACAATATCCTGCACCGTAAACAGTCTTAATATATGTTGGCTTGCGAGGATCAGGCTCTAATTTTGTTCTTAAGTGTCTAACGTGCACTCTAATTGTCTCAATATCATCATCTGGCTCATAACCCCAAACTTCTTTTAGAATAAGTGCTGGCGATACCGTTTGCCCATGTCTTTGTAATAAGCAATGAAGTAGTTCAAACTCTAAGTGGGTAAGTCTTACAGGAGATTCAAACCAAATAGCCTCAAATCTTTCTGGCACGAGAGTTAAAGGACCATAATTTAAAATTTCTTGTTGATTTGTTGAATTCAATTGTGCTCTATTAGTTCTTCTCAATAAAGCTTTGATGCGAACATGTAATTCTTCAAGATCAAATGGTTTTGTTATGTAATCATCAGCACCTGAATTAAATCCCGTCACTTTATCTTTGAGACCACCCAAAGCTGTAATCATTAATATAGGAATATTTGAGGTTCTTTCATCTCTTCTTAGTCTTTGGCATAATGTTAAACCATCGACACTAGGTAACATTAAATCCAAAAGAATTAAATCAGGAGAATATTGAAGTGCTAAAGCTTGCCCTTTAATCCCATCTTCAGCTTTTTGAACATCAAAACCAGAATGCACGAGGTGTCCAGCTACCAATTCACGCATATCACGATCATCTTCTATTAAAAGGATTGAAATTTTCATATCTATTTATTTATTAACCGAAATAAGAATTTTGTATTATGATTCTCTCAATAATTTGTATTTATTGCAGACTTAACACAAAAACTTTTGATTAGTAATTGCACCGTAAAAAACTAATTATACCAAACGATTTAAAGAAAATATTAGTTAAAAAGATAGTATAAACTTTATAATTTCTTTCGATTTTTTTAATATTTGCTTAATAATTTACTGTAAATTTACAAGTCTATGTAGAACCAATTTAATAAAAATTAGCAATTACGAAACTTTATACTAATATTAAATGGAAAAAATTAATGATCAGAAAACTAAAATCTTTTTTTTTAAAATTAAGATTTTCATGAAATTCTATATAAAAACTTATTGACTTTAAATCTTTTTTTTATGATACATATTATTGATCAACTATGTAATGTAGAAAAACTCAAAAATCATGAAAAAGAAAACGAACATAAATGCTGATTTATCAAAAAAGCAGCTCCAAAATCTAAAAGAACTTTATATTCAAAAAAAGGTTGAATCCATGAGTCATAAAGAGTTAAAAGAATTTGTTCTAGAAATTATTAGCCACCAGATAAATG
>QCSX01000060.1 GCA_003209065.1 Prochlorococcus sp. AG-670-N10 | reverse complement strand
TCTCGCAGGAATGTTAAAAATGTCGGAAGATGGGTATCCGATAAAATGGATATGTTTTTTGAAGAAGAAGACGATGATTGGTCTGATCAGGAAAATAGTTATGAAGAGGCACAAGATATTAAATCTTTTTCAAGCGAATCTAAATTTATTGATGTTGAGAAACCATTTTCTAAGCGTCCTTTAGAGGCTTTATCTTTAAGGCAACCTAAAAGTATTCAGATGGACGAACAAAAGAAGTTACCTTATGCAAAATCAAACTCTTTTGATGAATGGCCGGATGATTCAGATTTAAAAGTTGATAGATGGCAAAGATCTTCTGAAAAAATCAATGAGATTAATGTAAATCAAGATAATCCAAAAAGCGTTTCAAATAATGGAAGAAGTATTCCGAGGTCTAGACGAAGAAGAATATAGATTAGAGAAATTTTGAATTCCTGATGGACCTAACCAAGTTTCTAAAAGAGGATTGAAGACTTCGCGAATAATAGTTAGAGGTTTTTTATTACGAAAAAATCTGTAATTTCTTGACCAAAATGGGCCTTCAAAACAAAATTTCTCCTCTAACCAATTTGAATTAACTATTGAAATGCTGTCCACTTCTCTAAATAATTCTGATCTATCTTGAGTTAAGTTTTTCCAGATTGGTTCTTCTTTTGATTTTAAATTTTGACTGACTTGTTCTGAATTCCACCAACTTTCAGCCCAGGCAAGATTTTTGTTTTGATTTCTAATCCAAACTTGCCTTCTAATTAAGGGTTCTTTTAATTGATCGATTTCTCTTGGACCCTCTTTTTTAAATAGAGGATCTATCTGCATAGATATTAATCTGATTTTTGTTTCGTGATTAGTTAAAAGCTGTAAATGTCTTGTTGGACTGCCATCACCTAGTAACATTAATTTCCATGCCCCAGATATTTTTGGTAAAGCATTTGCAACTAAAAAGGCAGTAGCTTTCTCTTCCCATAAAATTTTTGGTGAGTTGAAGAGTTTATTATTCAGTGCTGTTACCAATATCTTTTATGATGATAACTTTTTTTCAGCAAAACTAGTTTTCTTTTCTTTTTTTAGTTCCTTAACTTTGAGCCAAACTAGTAATGCTGTTAAATCAGCTTTACTTACACCGGGTATCTTGGATGCATCACCAAAATTAGTAGGTTTTATCTTATTTAAATTTTCACGGGCTTCTAGAGATAAAGTATCTATTTGGTCATAATTAATTTCTGAGGAAAGTGATTTGAGACTTTGACGATTTATCTGATCAATATTATTTTTTTGTCTTTTAAGGTATCCTTCGTATTTAATATCTATTTCAACACCTTCAATTACTGATATCGGTAGAGTTTTGTCTACCAAATCATATCTTATAAAATCAGAATAGTGAAGATTGGGTCTTTTTAAAAGTTCTTTTAATGTTGTTGATCCTTTAATTTTTGATCCACTATCTAACTCTATTTTTTTAGCGATTTCATCAGTACATTTTAAACGTGTATTTTCTAATCTTGAATTTTCTTCTTTAAGTGATTTCATTTTTTTCTTATGAGCCAACCATCTTCTTTCATCTATTAAGCCTATTTCAAAACCTAAAGGAGTTAATCTCCTATCAGCATTATCTCCTCGTAAGGTGAGTCTATATTCACTTCTACTTGTGAGGACTCTATATGGTTCTTTAAGATCTCTCGTAATTAAGTCATTTATCATGGTGCCTATATAGCTGCTCTCTCTTGAAAATATTATTGGATCTTTCATATTTAGTTTTCTAGTTGCATTAATTCCTGCAACTAATCCTTGGGCAGCAGCTTCTTCATAGCCAGTTGTTCCATTGATTTGTCCAGCACTAAATAAATTTTCTATCTCAATTGTTTCTAATGATGACTTAAGTTGTGTCGCAGGGATGTATTCATATTCAACAGCATAAGCAGGCCTAAGCATTTTACATTTATTTAATCCTGGTAATGTTCTTAAAAGTTCTAATTGAATATTTTCAGGTAATCCAGTAGAGAATCCTTGTACGTATATTTCTGGTGTATTTATCCCTTCAGGTTCTAAGAAAATTTGATGTGAATTTTTGTCTGCAAATTTTACAATCTTGTCTTCGATTGAAGGGCAATATCTGGGACCTTTACTATCTATAAATCCTCCATAGATTGGAGTTAAATGCAAATTATTGCGAATTAATTCATGAGTTTTTAAAGTTGTTCTTGTTATGTGACAACTTACTT
>QCSX01000059.1 GCA_003209065.1 Prochlorococcus sp. AG-670-N10 | reverse complement strand
GTCTTAGGACAAATAGAAAGAAACTTTGGTAGAGGATCAATAATGAGGCTTGGGGATGCCTCTAGAATGAAAGTTGAAACAATATCTACAGGAGCTCTAACATTAGATTTAGCGCTAGGAGGAGGATATCCAAAGGGAAGAGTGGTTGAAGTTTACGGACCTGAAAGTTCGGGGAAAACAACCCTAACTCTTCATGCAATAGCAGAAGTACAGAAGAATGGAGGTATAGCAGCATTTGTTGATGCTGAACATGCTTTAGATCCAGTCTATGCTGCGTCTCTAGGAGTGGATGTTGAAAATTTACTAGTCTCGCAGCCAGATACAGGTGAAATGGCTTTAGAAATAGTTGATCAACTCATAAGATCAACTGCCGTAGACCTTGTTGTTGTTGACTCAGTAGCAGCATTAACTCCTAGAGCAGAAATAGAAGGTGAAATGGGAGATCACGTTATAGGAAGTCAGGCAAGACTAATGAGTCAAGCAATGAGAAAAATCACTGGAAATATCGGGAAATCAGGATGTACAGTGATCTTCCTCAATCAATTACGCTTAAAAATCGGCGTTACATATGGAAATCCAGAGACAACGACAGGAGGTAATGCATTAAAGTTTTATGCTTCAGTAAGACTTGACATTAGGAGAATTCAGACTCTTAAAAGAGGTACAGAAGAATATGGCATAAGAGCAAAAGTAAAAGTAGCAAAAAATAAAGTAGCCCCTCCATTTAGAATAGCTGAGTTTGATATTCTATTCGGCAAAGGGATAAGTACGACAGGATGTTTATTAGATTTAGCAGAAGAGAATAATATCATAATTAGGAGAGGTGCTTGGTATAGTTACGAAGGAGAAAACATTGGACAAGGAAGAGATAACACGATTATTTGGTTGGATCAGAACTTAGAAATAAAGAATAAAGTAGAAGCTATTGTAAGAAGCAAACTAACAGAAGGTCCTGAAATAAATTCAAATTCGATGAAAGCATTAAATAACAATCCAGAAAATGCTGAGATTGCTAATAACATCAAGACAGTAGCTTAGATTTATAACGAATCAGCAGGAGTCCACCAACCTGCAGCTGGTCCAATAAATCTGACAACTACCCACAAGATGACTAAACCTCCAATTCCATACCAACTAGCTTTTATACTTAATTCCATTAAACTGTCTCTCTGATTAACAGTAAGGGGCAGCCAATCAAATAATCTAGGTGATTCATCTGACTTAGTTTTAGTTTTGTTTTGTTTAGGAGGAAGACCTAATGATTTTCTCCTTTTTGCTTCTCCCATTTTTAATGATATTTCCTGAATAATAACTTAATCGTAAGGCAGCATATAGTTTATTTGTTTTGAAGGTTGAATACTTTGTAAAATTAATCTACCCCATTTTCTTTTATTTGCTCTTCCATCAAGAATTATTAATTTACCAGCGTTTTTTCTTAAGGGTGAAATTGACCTTTCTAATTTTTGTATTGCCTCAGGAAGTAAAAATTCTCGAAACCAATCTTTAGAAATATTTCTGTTATGAGACACAGTAAATGCATTGATAGGCTCTTCAACGCTTGGTATTGGTAGTATGGGAATAATTATTTGTTCTGGGCTTTTTATACAATAAGAATTATTGATCCACCAAATATAGCTAGCGCATAGTATTTCATTATTAAGCGATGGAATAGTCTCGAGCAAAACTCGCTTTCCATAAATAGAGGCTAATTCCGTAGCAAATTTAAGCTTCAAATGAACATCATCAGATAAAAATAAAGTCAGGCCTTTTGTAAAAGTAATTAATTTTTTAGATTTAACTAAAATATTGTTTATAAACAATGGATTATTTGGAAGCATTTGTCTAGGCGGTACATATACTAAGACTTGATTTTCAATAAAATTACTCCTAAAGTTCATTACCAAGTCAATATCTAAACTTTCTTTTTTGAGATAATTTTGGAAAAAATTATCTTCTCTTAATGCCGACAAAAAAACAAATTTATTGTTAATTAGAAAATTTTTAATCTGAGAAAGTTCATATATAGGTTCTAAATGAAAATTCCACTCAAAATTTATATCATCTAAAGTTACCCAGCAGGCCCAACCTGCAGAAAGAGCATTACTTACTCTCAAAAATTGATCAGAATATGAAGAGTTTTCATAAAAGAAATTAGAAAGAAAATTTATTTCTTCTTTATCTAAAAAGATACTCTTACTATCTAAAACTTTTCTCAAGAAAAACTTCTTTTTAAGTAGATTGTACGTACTAATTATCTTTTGACTTT
>QCSX01000058.1 GCA_003209065.1 Prochlorococcus sp. AG-670-N10 | reverse complement strand
AATTTCCCTAATTAATACTATTTGAACATTTGTCACTACACATTACTTTCATAAAAAGAATCTTTGATGGATAATAAATTATGTAAATTAAAATTTATTTAAAACAACATCCTAAACCAAAATAATTTGAGTACTATTAATTTTTCTGGCCTTAAAGGTCAAGCACTTGCAATAAAGATAAGTGATATCCCAAGCATGAAAGAGTTTAAAAGTGTAATTCCAGATCACTGCTTTAAGCCTCAAACTATCACTTCATTAGGCTATCTTTTACAATCAATCATTATTCAATCAATAGTTATAGCAATAGGATTGGCAATTCCTTTCACTCAAAGAATGATACCTATTTGGATTCTATATGCATTTTTATCAGGCACCACTGCGATGGGTTTTTGGGTAATTGCCCACGAATGTGGTCATGGGGCATTCTCGAAGAATAGAATTTTGGAAACCATTACTGGATATTTACTTCATTCATTATTACTGGTTCCATATTTCTCTTGGCAACGTTCACATGCAGTCCATCATCGTTTCACCAATCATATAACTAATGGAGAAACTCACGTTCCAATAGTTATTCATGGTAATGGGATTAGCGAAAAAGGTGGTGGTGAAAAAGAACTATCTTTCTCAAGTAAATTAGGCAAAACTAAATATGGAATTCTCCAACTTGTTCTGCATCTTATTTTTGGTTGGCCTGCTTACTTACTATCTGGAAGTACAGGAGGGGTCAAATATGGGACTTCAAATCATTTTTGGCCAAGGAAACCTTTTTCTAGGACATTGTGGCCTGAGGTATGGGCTAAGAAAGTTTGGATTTCAGATATTGGTGTAGCTACAGTAATAATTGGACTTATTATTCTAGCTTTCAAGTATGGAATCTTTCCAATAATAGGAATGTATTTAGGACCATTATTAATAGTTAATTGTTGGTTAGTTATATATACTTGGCTTCACCATACAGATTCAGATGTCCCACACCTCTCTAATTCAGAATTTTCCTTTATGAGAGGAGCCTTCCTTTCCATTGACAGACCTTATGGAAAAATTATTAATATTCTTCATCATAATATCGGTTCAAGTCACGTAGTCCATCATGTTTGCCCAACTATTCCTCACTATCAAGCAAAGGAAGCTACTTTAGCAATAAAAAAAGCATTCAAAAAAGCATACCTTTTCAATCCCGACCCAATACATAAGGCTCTTTGGAATATTGCTTGTAATTGTATTGCTGTTAAATCAGATATCGTAGAAGGAAGGTATATTTGGCAATCCTCGTACAAAAAAAAGCTCAAAACCACTTATTAAAAGTAATCTCGTATCACATTATTTTACACAAATCTGAAAAAAATATAAAAGAATAAGAAATTAAGTGTTTTTCATCTTAGAAATTTAGTTGAAATATTTTTCTATTTTTTAAGTTATGAGTGGAGACAACCTACACGGGAAGCAACCAATTAAGTTTTACTCTGAGAAAATAACACTTACTAAAGTACAATTATTAGAAAAGCAGTTAAGTCTAGGAGAAAAAGTATCAGACTTAGATCAGAAACATAAGGAATGGAGCAGAAAGTTATCGAGATAGTTTCTGTAAAAAGATATTTAAAATGTTGAAAAACTTATTCAGACCCATTTATAAAGAGACTTTCCTGTAAATTACAGAAAAGTTATTAGCTGGCATTCGAATAAGCTCCTCTTCAATGAAACCATTATTGGTAGCTTCTTCACTAACTTCTACTAGATCTCTAATACCCCAAAATTTATTTTGCATTTTTAAGGAAATATCAAATAATTTATTGCTTTGACTTATGTGCTTATTACCGAATTTAAATGGCCCATATAACATCAAAAATTGTCCATTTTTTAACAATTTGCTAGACTCTTTAAAAAGTGATTTTGTACAGTTCCAGGATGCTATATGAATCATATTGATAGATATAATTCCTTGAATAGAAAGTAATAATTTGGATGGTATTTTCCAAGGAGTTTTTTCAACATCAATATCTAATGGTTGAGGCATTTTAAAATTTAATTCTTCATGATCAATCCAAGAACTAATACTATTTCTATGAATTAGGACAGGATCGCTTGATTGCCAAATTATGTGTGGGAAGCATTTTTGAAATACAACTCCATGCTCTCCACTACCGCTACCAATTTCTAAAATCAAACCTCTTGAAACAAGAATTCTTGATAACAATTCTCTTATAGAATCTCTATTTCTCTCTGTAGCAGGAAAAAAAAGTCTATTATCCAAAATAGTTTTTATTTAGCTCCTCTCAATTTTGGAGCTTTATAAAACATTATTTTAAAGCTA
>QCSX01000057.1 GCA_003209065.1 Prochlorococcus sp. AG-670-N10 | reverse complement strand
TGGAAGAATCAAAGCAAATCCCTGAGGAGAAAAATTCAATTGAATCCTCTTCCGAAATCAAGAAAGAAAGTAATAAAGAGGAGAATGTTAAAGCATTTACTGAATTTCTTGAAAATGTAAGTAATCAAGAGATTGAGGATGAAAAAGGTAAATCTGATTTAGAAGGGGATAAACGAGTAACTAACGACAATTCGCTTTTTAAAAGAGTTCTCAACGATGGATTTGATGGGATTTCATCAAATCCTAACTATAAAATGTTGGCATTATTAATCATTCTCTTGATTAATTTGTCTTTATTTTTTGTTATTGGAAATATAGGTAAAGCTTTCTTGAGAAATGCAGGAATAATGTAATACCTTAGCTGTATCTGTCTGAAATTTGAACTTTACATTTTTTGGTTTTAAAAAAAAATTGTGATAATTTGATCTAAATTTTATTTTAAAAATATTGAACAATAAAGAACCTGAGAATCCTGTCTTTTATCTCTCTAGTTTAATTAAAAAGCTAGATGTAAAGAACAGAAATGGAATAGTGGCGTTAGCAATTGTTAATTTACTAGTTATTCTTTTATTTAAATTTTATTTGAAAGGATCCGGTTTATTGTCTTGACTATGTTTTGAGATAATTACTCAGCGTTTTCAAATTGTTTAGCTAACCTGAATGCCTTTTTGATAATGAGAAACCCTCCATACGCTCCAGCTAGTAAAGGTAAAACAATTAAAGGATTTGGTGAATAATCTGAATAATTCTTTACACCATCAACATATTCATATCCTGAACATTTTAGGTAAAGGAAAGTAAAAAATGTAATACTCCATCCAATAATTGATAAGACCCCACCTTTTTTATCTCCCTCGTAAAATCTATCTAAACCTAAACCCCAACCTCCGATTAAGAATATTCCTCTTACAACAGAATTTTTTTCTTTATTTTTTAGCATAATTTTTAAAATGTTCATTCTGAACATAACTCATTTATTCCAATCCCGCGACATTCGCTTAATTAGATTTACTTGATTCTGATTTTTATTTCTAGTTTATTAGTAATAAACACTTAGATAAATTACAAGAAATTTTTTATTTAGAATTAAGTAATGATATTGTTGGTCTGATATAAACAAAAGTTGATCCATAAATATCTTTCATTACTCTTACCTCGTCATCTAAATAGATAACTGATACTTCGCAAGAAGGTGATTGTTTATTCCAAGGCAATTTTTCCCATACTTCTTTGACTGGATACCATCTTTCCATTAATAGCGTGCTAAACAATGGAATCTTATTAAGTCCATCAACTTTGGAGACTTTGGTTTTCTTCAAATTCATTTTAAGTACCTTATCTTCTAAAATTAAATCATCAGCAAGTGTTATTACTCTTCCTCCAAAAGTTGGAAGAAGCTTGAACCAACCAAGAATTGGAATTGTTGTAAGCCCAAATATTGTGGTATCAAATGTTGATAAAAATTCTTTTTTATCAAAATCAATATTTTGAGCAATTCTTCCAATGGTAGAAAGACCAAATGATCCTACTTGTAATTGATGTAGTTTAAAAAAAAGATTACTTTTAAATTCATCATTTAATGCTTTTTCTATAGCTAAAAAGAACGGTGAACTTCTAAATAATTCAACTGTTGAATAAATTAATTCCCACTCTCCAGATAATTTTTCTTCAGAAACTTCCGTATTAAAACTTTCAAGACTATCTATAAGGTTTCCCATCTCTTTCAACTTTTCTTGATACATAGGTGCAATTAATTTGTTCAGTCTTTGCCCCCTGTCAGTAATAGCTGCTATTTGATATATCTTTTTTTTAATCTCCTCAATATCAGTCATAATTAAATTTTCACAAACTCTATATTAATTTATTTTATGAGTATTGGTACTACTTAAATGTTTTTTTATTGGTTGGATATTAATTTGTTTAATATTCTCCCCATCTTTTGCTAATTTCAAAACCCCATTTGGAAGTTAAGCAAATTACTTCTTCATGATTTTTACAATCCGACAACTCTTTCTTTTTTACAGGATTATTTTTAATTAATTCTGATATCTTGTTTAATTGCTCTATTTTTTTTAGAAAATTTACTAAATCTTTTTCAGCCATTTTGATATTAAGATGTATATTTCTGGTCGTAAGTGAAAATATAATATAAGACCCAGCCAACTCCACCAATTAAAATTGCAACCATTATATTTACTGACCAAACTATTTCTATCATTTTGTTTTTATTTATAGAAATATATTAACTAAATTTCTAATTAAACTTGTAATCGAATTTAGCAAAGATCTAAATATTGTTTAAACATATATATATCTGTACTATATTTGTTTTAAAGTACACATCTTAAAATATGGGAGAAGCAAAAAGAAGAGAAGAATTAGGATTGCCGCCAAGAGAGAAGAAAGTAGCAAAAAAGGACTCAAAAAGAAATTTAAATCAAATCTTGAATAAATATCCTTTT
>QCSX01000056.1 GCA_003209065.1 Prochlorococcus sp. AG-670-N10 | reverse complement strand
ACTAATAAACCCTTGGTAGTAATTTTTTTACCTCCATATCTCCCTGCCATTCTTTTACCAGGATAAATTCTACCTGGAGTTGTTCCTGCACCTGTAGATCCTGGAGCTCTATGATTTTTTGAACCGTGACTCATAGGTCCTCTACTGAAACCATGTCTTTTCTGGTATCCAGAAAAACCTCTTCCCATTGATTTACCGCTTATATCTACTTTTTGACCGACTTCAAAATTTGTAACTGTTATTTCTTTTCCAACCTCATAAGTGGAAGTTTCTTCAACTCTATATTCTTTTAAATGCTTTAAAAGTTCTTCACCTGACTTTAATAAATGTCCTTTCTCAGGCTTACTCAAATGCTTATCCTTTGATGCGCCATACCCTATTTGAATAGCCGTATAACCATCCATAGATTGAGTCTTTAGTTGTGTGACACGACAAGGACCAGCCTCTATGAGAGTAACTGGTACGGCATTGCCATCATTATCAAAAAGTTGAGACATGCCCAACTTTTTTCCTAGAATTCCTACAGACATAAGACTTTAGTAGGCTAGCTCGAGATTAATTTTTAATGAATTTTCGAATCTTTTTCAAGTTTCGATAACTTTATCAATTAAAAATTTAATTTAGATAGGGATGAGACTTTTCGAAAATTGAAAGTTTCTCTTCGGATTAAACCATCCCAAATTTCTTTAACGAAGCGCTAAAGATGTGAATTTTCAGAGGCTCGGCTAGCTTGCGAGCTTAAAATAATTCATCGAATATAAATTGTACATCATCAAGTACCATAAAATGAAATAACATACATAATAAAGAGAATCTTTATGCCATTACTTCTTTCAGGAAAAAAGTTTCATAACGATTTACATAAAAATAAATGTTTAGCAATGTTTGCTCCTCTTGAGGGCGGATATGAAACTCGTCTTTTAAGAAGAATGCGAGCTATAGGGTTTAAAACTTTTATAACCTCGGCTAGAGGACTAGGAGATCCTGAAGTATTTTTATTAAAACTACATGGCATAAGACCACCTCATCTCGGTCATCAAAGTATTGGAAGGAATGGAGCTCTTGGAGAAGTTCAGCAAGTGATTCCTCAAGCATCTGAACTATTTAATGAAAATGACAAGGATAAATTATTATGGCTATTAGAAGGGCAAGTATTATCACAATCTGAACTGGAAAGCTTAATTAAACTTTGCACTACAGATAACAAACTTAAAATTGTTGTTGAAATGGGAGGTTCCAGAAAACTTGAGTGGAAATCTTTAAATGATTATATTCTGAATGAATTCTGAAATTGATTTTTTTGAAAAAAATAAAAAGGGATCAGATAAATGGGTTAAATTGATTTGCGGAGCGAGCAATGAAGATATTGTTGCTATAGAAGATTTATGTGCTATTTATTCCGCTGCAGGAGTAGATTATATTGACGTAGCTGCCGACCAATCTATAGTTCAAGCTGCTAGAAATGGTATCAAATGGGCGAAAGAAGTATGGGGTGCATCTCCTGGATTAATGATAAGCATTAGTGATGGGAAGGATATACATTTTCGCAAAGCTAAATTTGATCCATTGAAATGCCCTTTGAATTGTCCTAGGCCATGTGAAAGAATTTGCCCTACCTTTGCAATAGATTATTCTGGGGTTAAAGAAAATAAATGCTATGGATGTGGAAGATGTATAAATAGTTGCCCCCTAAATTTAATTTCCGAATATGAATACAATTTGTCAAATAATAATTTGTCATCCACTCTAAAAAATATTAATCCTGATGCCGTTGAAATTCATACCGAAATTAATCGACTAGATTCCTTTATAAAAGTGGCAAATATCATCAAAACTTCAGGGATAAAATTAGAAAAAATATCTGTAAGTTGCGGATTAAATCAGTCCCAAAAAGGACCAATAGATCTTCTAAAAGCATTCTGGGATAGATATGAAATTCTTGTTGAACATAATGTGTCTCTTATTTGGCAGATAGATGGAAGACCAATGTCAGGGGATCTTTCCCCTGTGACAGGAAAGGATACTGTTAAATTATGGAATAATATAGGATCTCATCTTCCCCCGGGTTTAATTCAACTAGCAGGAGGGACTAATGAAAAGACTCATGAATTTTTAAAAATAAATAATTTTCCGGATGGAATTGCCTTTGGGAGTTCTGCCAGAAGAATAATGCAACCACTTATTGAATATGCCAACAAGAACAATAAGAAATTATATGAATATCCAGAAAAAATGGCTTTAGCAATAAAAAAAGCACAAAGATTGCTTAACCCATGGAAAATTAGCTAAGCCCACTATTTAATTAAAAAAATTATAGAAAATCTAGAAAAAAAATTTATATTTTTTTTGATAGAAAAAAATCTAGTAATGTATTAAAATAAAAATTCATTGGGCCGTCGCCAAGTGGTAAGGCATCGGGTTTTGGTCTCGACATTCCTAGGTTCGAATCCTAGCGGCCCAGTTCTAAAAATTAGTTGAGTGAGCCTTCAGAAATTATTTCTATTTGATTTTGATGGAGTGATTGTTGATGGAATGAATGAATACTGGCATAGTTCATTATTAACTTTTGAAAAATTTCTAAATTCTCCAGATATCTATATTGATCAAAGTCTTTATAAACAAGTTTC
>QCSX01000055.1 GCA_003209065.1 Prochlorococcus sp. AG-670-N10 | reverse complement strand
GAAGGTTAATGATCTATATGATCCTCAAGATCCATGGGCTCATTATATTACTAATGCTTTAAAGGCTAAAGAATTATTTGTAAAAGATGTAAATTACATCATTAAAAAAGATGAAGCAGTCATAGTTGATGAATTTACAGGAAGAGTTATGCCTGGAAGAAGATGGAGTGATGGACAACATCAAGCAATCGAAGCAAAAGAAGGGCTCAAAATTCAGCCTGAGACTCAGACATTAGCATCTATAACCTATCAGAATTTTTTTCTTTTATATCCAGGTTTGGCTGGCATGACAGGAACTGCCAAGACTGAAGAGGTGGAATTTGAGAAAACTTATAAGTTACAGTCAACAGTTGTGCCAACAAATCAGATTAGGAAGAGACAAGACTGGCCTGATCAAGTTTTTAAAACAGAAATAGGAAAATGGAAAGCAGTCGCAAATGAAACAGCAGAAATACATAGAAACGGTAGACCTGTTTTGGTTGGTACAACAAGTGTGGAAAAAAGTGAGTTATTAAGTTCCCTTTTATTCGAGCAACAAATTCCACATAATTTATTAAATGCAAAACCTGAAAATGTAGAACGTGAGGCAGAAATCGTAGCTCAGGCAGGAAGATCAGGTGCTGTAACTATCGCAACAAATATGGCTGGAAGAGGTACTGATATTATTCTTGGTGGTAATAGTGATTATATGGCAAGGCTAAAATTAAAAGAAACGTTAATGCCTTTGCTTGTTAAGCCTGATAACGAACATAAGCCCCAAATACCTCAACAAAGAAGTTCAAAAGCTGGAGGAGGTTTTTCTGCAAAGGGTGACTCAATATCAAATAAGAATAATAAAACTGCTGTTTCTAGTCTTTTCCCATGTGAGTTAGGCGAAGATATCAAAAGCAAACTATCTTTATTATCTAATGAACTTGTAAAGAATTGGGGGGATAGAACTTTAACTATTTTGGAATTAGACGATAGAATTGCTACTGCCGCTGAAAAAGCACCTACTGAAGATAAACTTGTACAATCTTTGAGAGACGCTTTATCAGATGTAAAAAATGAATATGAAAAGGTATTAATTCATGAAGAAGAAAATGTAAGAAATGCAGGAGGACTTCATGTAATCGGAACTGAAAGGCATGAGTCAAGAAGAGTTGATAATCAACTTAGAGGAAGAGCAGGTAGACAAGGAGATCTTGGAAGCACCAGATTCTTTTTATCTTTGGAAGATAATTTATTAAGAATATTTGGGGGTGATAGGGTCGCAAATTTAATGAATGCTTTTAGGGTTGATGAAGATATGCCTATTGAGTCAGGAATGCTTACTAAATCTTTAGAAAGTGCTCAAAAGAAGGTTGAAACTTATTACTATGACATTAGAAAACAAGTGTTTGAATATGATGAGGTAATGAATAACCAAAGAAAAGCAGTTTATAATGAGAGATTAAGAGTTTTAAAAGGTTCTGATTTGAAGAAACAAGTTATAGGATATGGAGAAAGAACAATGGAAGAAATTGTAGAAGCTTATATTAATCCTGATTTACCTCCAGAAGAATGGGATATTGACCAATTGATTTCTAAAGTAAAAGAGTTTATTTATTTATTAAATAATCTCAAAACAACCGATGTTAGTGTTTTATCTGTTGAAGAATTAAAGAATTATCTTCAAGAGCAATTACGTATTGCATACGATTTGAAGGAGGCCCAAATTGAGCAATTTCGTCCAGGTTTAATGAGGGAAGCTGAAAGGTTTTTTATTCTTCAACAAATTGATAATTTGTGGAGAGAACATCTTCAATCGATGGATTCTTTAAGAGAATCTGTAGGATTAAGAGGATATGGTCAAAAAGACCCTCTAATTGAATATAAAAATGAAGGTTATGACATGTTTCTCGAAATGATGACAAATATGAGAAGGAATGTTATTTATTCAATGTTTATGTTTCAACCTAAAAGTGAAAAGGAAAAAAATAATTAATTTTTCTTTAATTATCTCCTAAGAATTCTATTATTTCCTTGTCTTTTATATTTTGTGTATCACCAACTTCAGTAATATCAAAAGATTCTGAGTTCACTAGACATTGAATCGTTTTGTTTAATTTAAGAATTTGATTCTCAAGATGATCAATTCTATCCATTAAATTTTTAATAACACTGGCTTCAGTATCTGGTAACGCAGAGTGTGCTAAAGGATTAACTTTGACACCACTTTGATGAACTACTCTTCCTGGGATGCCAACAACAGTACTATTTTCTTCAACATTACGAACAACAACAGAACCTGCTCCAATACGAGTATTAGAACCAATAATTATTGAACCTAGGACTTTTGCACCTGCTCCTACTACAACATTTTCCATTAAAGTTGGATGTCTTTTGCCATGACTTTTGCCAGTCCCTCCTAAGGTTACTCCTTGATAAAGTAAGCAATTATTACCAATTTCAGCAGTTTCACCAATGACAACACCCATTCCATGATCTATAAAAACTTTTTTTCCAATTTTGGCACCTGGATGTATTTCTATTCCAGTAAATAATCTATTCAAATGACTTAATAATCTTGGAATTAAAGGTAATTTTAATAGCCATAATTTATGAGTTAATCTATGAACTATAATTGATTGGAAACCAGGATAACAAAGAAAAATCTCGAAAATACCTCTTGCTGCTGGATCTCTTTCTCTTATTATTGCAATATCAGACCTGAAAGTTTTCAACATAATTAGTTAATTATACCTATTTCTGTTTTTAACTGATTTATTGTTTCGATGCTTAAGTAATTTTTTGCACATATAATTTGCGGCACTCTCATTAATTGTGAACGGTTTTTTATTAGAGTATTTTCAACAACAGGCAAGCTAGGTCCGTCGCAGACTATATGATTTGAAGCTTTTAAAAGAGCTAATAACTTACTACTGTTATCCGAAATAGCAGTCAAAATTACTATATCACTTCCTCTCATGCTATGTATGATTATTTCTGCTGCTCTTAATAGACCAGGACTGATACTTACAATACCTACACAACTACCGGGTTTTAATTCTTTGATTATTTTTAATTCTTTCTGAAAGTCGCTCAAATCAACGGCAATTGCTCTCACTCTATATTGTTTCGCTAACTTTTCTAAGGGTTGTAAGAAATATCTACTTGTA
>QCSX01000054.1 GCA_003209065.1 Prochlorococcus sp. AG-670-N10 | reverse complement strand
TCTTGGGAACGAAAACTCTTCACTATCTCAATCAACTTATTTATGTTTAGAAGCCAACACTTCGGTAAATCATGGAGTAGTTTCTTACGGAGAAAATAAATCAAACTTATTAAATTCTTTAAATGTAATACAAAAAGCAAAAAGTGCATACGGTTTAGGATCATTACATTTCAAATTTAATTATGCAAGATTTGAAATCCGTATTAATCAAATAGAGGGTGAAGCTAAAACAACCATTAAAGGAATGCAAATCACTAAAAAAAATGACCAAATAGCTACTTATACAAAGATGGAATTTAATGGTCCTAATGGGATTTTAGATCAACTTAATAAATCTTTAGCAGAAGATAAATCACATGCAATCTTTGAAGGCACAATCATTGTTCCAAAAATTGCTCAAAAAACCGATGCATCACAATTAAGCAGGAATTTACTTTTATCGAAATATGCAAGAATAGATACTAAACCTCAGTTAGAAATAATTGCTGATGACGTAAAGTGCAAACATGGTGCAACAATTTCTCAATTGAATGCAGAAGAAATTTTCTATATGAGATCAAGAGGTCTCACATTAGCAGAAGCTAGTAAACTACAATTGAGTTCTTACTTCCAAGATATAATTTCATGTATTCCTATTTCAAAAGATAGGTGGGATTTGCTTGATAAACTTTTAAAAGAAAATTAATGGAAACAATTCAGAATTTATCAAAAATAAATAAAAAAGACTTTCCTTTATTAGAAAATAATTTGAAAAGTGAAAATAAAGTTATTTATTTAGACCACGCTGCAACAACACAAAAGCCAATTCAGGTTTTATCAAAACTTGACGAATATTATAGAAACTTCAATGCAAATGTTCATAGAGGTGCTCATCAATTAAGTGCAAAAGCTACAGAAGAATTTGAAAATGCAAGATCTTTAATTGCCAAATATATAAAAGCTAATTCAACAAAAGAAATAATTTTCACAAGGAATGCGACTGAGGCTATCAATCTAGCGGCCAGATCATGGGGAGAGTTCACATTAAAAGAGGATGATGAAATCCTATTATCAATAATGGAACATCATAGTAATATTGTCCCCTGGCAAATGGTAGCGGCAAAAAACAAATGTAAACTAAAATTTGTTGGTATAGATCAAAACGGAAGATTGGATATAAATGATTTAAAGTCAAAAATAACAACTAAAACAAAACTAGTAAGTCTATTACATATAAGTAACACGTTAGGCTGCTGTAATCCAATTAAAGAAATAACTAAATTAGCTAAACAAAATGGCTCTCTGGTACTATTGGATGCTTGTCAAAGCTTGGCTCATCAAAAGCTCGATGTGCGAGATCTAGAAATTGATTTTTTAGCTGGTTCAGGGCATAAATTATGTGGCCCAACAGGTATAGGATTCTTATGGTCTAAAAAAGAAATTTTAGAAAAAATTCCGCCTTTTTTTGGTGGTGGTGAAATGATTCAAGATGTTTATGAAGAGACAAGTACTTGGGCAGAACTTCCTCATAAATTTGAAGCTGGGACACCAGCTATCGCAGAAGCAATAGGATTAGCAGAGGCAATCAAATATATAAACAACATTGGATTAGATAGTATTAAAGAATATGAAAAACATATTACTAAATACTTATTTGAAGAATTAAACCAAATAAAAAATCTTGAAATAATAGGACCCTCTCCTAAGTTAGACCCAAACAGAGCTTCATTAGCAACTTTCTATATCAAAGGAATACATTCAAACGATATCGCTGAAATTCTTGATTCAAAAGGTATTTGTATAAGAAGTGGGCATCACTGTTGTCAACCTCTACATAGACATATCGGAATTAATTCAACCGCTAGGGTCAGTATGAACTTCACTACTAGCCAAGAGGAGATTAATATTTTTATTGAAAAACTTAAAGAAACTATTAGTTTTTTAATGCAAAATTCTTAAATATTTAAAGTTTTCTCTAAAAATTTTTTACTTTTACAAAGAACTATTTTTTTAGTATGAGAATTTTTAAAACCATGACCTTCATCGTCAAATAAAATCACATCCGAATATTTATTATTTTTGATAAGTTGTTCTTTGATTTTTAATGTTTGTTTGTATGAGATAACGAGATCTTTTTTACCATGAAATAATAAAATTGGTTTTTGTAATTTATTAATTTTATTTATGGGTGATCGAAGTTGATACTCATTACGAAATTTCGAATATTCCCCTACAAGAGAATTTAAATATCCTTTCTCAAATCTATGAGTTTTATGATGCATATCAGTTAAATCTAGGACAGGGTATTTACAGATCGCCACTTTAAAAAGTTCGCCTTCAAATAAAGAATTTATGGCAGTTAAACCACCTGCACTGTTACCTAAAATTGCGACTTTTGAACTATCAATTAAATTTAATCTAATCAATTCAAGCACTAAAGCCTGACAGTCATAAGAATCAATAATGCCCCATTTATAATTTATTCTCTCTCTATACTCTCTACCAAAACCAGATGAACCCCCATAATTAACTTCTGCAACAGTAAATCCAAGCGAAGTCCAAAATTGTACATCCGAATTTAAAGATCCATCAAAACAAGAAGTAGGCCCACTATGTGCCTTAACAATTAATGGTGACTTTATAAATCTTTCGATTAGAGGCTTATAAATAAAAGCATGAGTAGATTGATTATTAAAACCTTTAAACCAAAAAGATTCTGGTCTTGAATATTCGTTTATAGACTCAAGGGATATCTCATTTAATAATTTAGTATGGCTTTTCTCTCCAAAATCACACTCAAATAATTCGTCGAAAGAGCCAAAACTACAACCTCTAATAACTAATTTTTGATCACAAACATCTAAATCACCTATTGAACAAAATGGTAACTTAAGTTCTTTGATACATTCACAATTCTGATAATGTTCTAGTACCCAACTATTATCTTTTTTTGCAACACAAAATAGATTTTTAATATTTCCAGAAAAAAATGAGATTCCAGAAACCCACTGAGGCGATCCATACTCAGTCAAAGGTTTAATTATTCTTTTTTTTACAATAATATTTTTAATATCAGTTAAATCGAGAAATAATAAATTCCACCAGTCTGTACTATCTTCAGAACAGACTAAAGTAGTATCACTTATCCAGTAAGGTTGAAAGAAAGAAACATTTTTCTCTTCATTAACAAATTTATTAGAAAAATTTTTTATGTTTTGTATCTCTCCATCATTATC
>QCSX01000053.1 GCA_003209065.1 Prochlorococcus sp. AG-670-N10 | reverse complement strand
CCTAATTTAGGTTTGATGGTACAACCAAGAAGTGGTCTTCCATACTTATTAAGTCGATCTCTTTCAACAACTATTCCGTTAGGTGGTCCACCACAGGTCTTAATAAAAGCAATTGGGAATCTAATATCTTCAAGACGGAGATGTCTTAAAGCTTTAAATCCAAATACATTACCTACTAAAGAGGTTAAAACGTTTGTAATTGAACCTTCTTCGAAAAGATCTAGAGGGTATGCAATAAATGCATAAAATGCTTCTGGATCACCAGGAACGTCTTCGATTCGATAACAACGGCCTTTGTAAAATTCAAGGTCGGTAAGTAACTCGGACCAAACAGTTGACCAAGTACCAGTAGAAGATTCAGCCGCTACCGCTGCTGCAACTTCTTCTCTTGGGACACCTTCTTGGCCTGTGCATTTGAAACAGGCTAATAAATCAGTGTCGAGGGGGACATATTCAGGAGTCCAGTAGGTATCTCTGTACTCCTTTACCCCAGCGTCATACTTCTTACTCATAAGGATAAATTTAGGTCTATTAAGGGAAATTATTTTTTGGCAAAATTAGATTTTGCTTTTTTTAATTAGTCCTTTTGACCAAGGAAATCGCCATTACCAAGTGCTGGCTCAACTTCTCTATGAGGGCGAGCAATGATGTGAGCTGCGACAAGACCGTCACCAACTCTCTCACAAGCATCAGCTCCAGCTCTTACTGCTGCGTTAACAGCTCCCGTTTCTCCTCTAACCAAAACTGTGACATAACCGCCACCTACGAATTCACGACCAATAAGACGAACTTCTGCTGCCTTGGTCATTGCGTCTGCTGCTTCTATTGCAGGTACAAGTCCGCGTGTCTCGATCATGCCGAGTGCGATACCCATTGTTTCTGTAGCCATTGCCTACTAATTACTAAATGTGGAATGTTCAATCCGAAGAATGGTCCATAACCTACTGATAAGTCAAGCATTTTTTACTAAATACTCTATTAATGTTTTTTCTATCATTGATAAGTTAAACTTATCACCCTTGCTACTATTGATATGTCAATACTTATCAAAATTAGTTAGTGCATCAAAACATATGGTTGTGTTAATAAAAAATTTACATTAAGTTATGCGCGTACGAGACAGGCCCTGTCTACACAGGTGTGGAATGTTCAACCTCTCCTGTCTCTGTATCAAGTTTTAAAGTAAGATAATATTCAGATATTTTTTATATTATTTTGAATTCTTCTTCTGTTCTTACTATTGCAAGCGGAAATCAAAAAAAGGTATCTGAAATATTAGAGATGTTAGATGTTCTATCTTTAAAAGTAAAAAAACAACCCGATCATTTAAATGTAGAAGAGACAGGGAAAACCTATCTTGACAACGCTTTTTTAAAAGCAAAAGCAGCTTCTTTAGAGACTAAGACTTGGGCCTTAGCGGATGACTCAGGGCTCGAGGTTGATTATTTAGAAGGAAGACCTGGTATATATTCTGCAAGATATGCCAACAATAGTAATGAAAAGCTTACTAAATTACTTAAAGAGCTAAGTGATATCCCTTACAGAAGCGCAAAATTCATTAGTTGTATGGTTCTGTGTGATCCAGAAGGAAATCTGGTAAAAGATGCAACGGGTATTTGCTGGGGAGAAATTCTTAAAGAACCAAAATATCCTAACGGAGAGTTTGAATCAATTTTTTGGGTTAAAGAGGCTAATTGTGTATATGGAGAATTAAATCATTCTCAATTGAGTAAACTTGGGAGTAGAGGTAAAGCCGCAAAAATTATAGCTCCTTTTTTAAAAAGAGAATTTGGAATAGATTAAAAATCTATTTAATAGTTTGATATTTGATCAATTGCTCTTATTGCAGCTGCTGCGGCCTCTTCAACATCTCCCTCTTTCCCCGCAAGAGTGAGCCTTCCAAACGCTCCAACGGCTTTTACATCAATGATTGTTATATTAGCGGATTTTTCAGCTTCATTAGCTGCCTTAAGTACATATCCGGCGGGTTCGGTCTCCAAAATAAACATGCTCATTCCAGATTGAATCATAGATCCACTTCTGTTTTGCCTATTGATTAAAACTGCATGATCTGGAGTGATTGCACGAATAACTTCTGTCCAACTTGTTGATGGCTTGGTTCTTTTCCTCACTTCACTCCCAATAGCATCTAAAACCACATCTCCTGAATGCAAAACTGTACTTTGGTCCTTATGGTAAAGAGCTAAAGAGCCAAAGGCTCTTTCCACAATCATCTGACCTAGCCTTACATTACTTGCCTTTAAAGCTATATCAGTAACCCTATGAACTGCCATTCCAGGAGAAACTTCCATCCATAGGCAAGAATCACCAGGTATTGGTAAAAAGCCTCTACTCACAGTCCCCATATATGCAGCTAACTGAGGTTGTAAAGAGTCTAAAAAAACATATGTCCTTAATTCTATTTGCTCAACTTGACTTGCTTGTCTTGAAACTAATGACTTTTCAGAGTCAGTTGTTATAAAACAGCTAGCTCCATTGGACTGAGATTGAACTTCAGATCCAGTGACAAGAGAACTTCCTTTTCTTCGATCTCCTCTATTTAAGCTAGAAGTTGGTTCCATTCAGGAGACTATAACGGATTAGGGTTCTTTTTTTTCTATTAAATTAACTTGCATGCTTCGTACGAACCGATAACTTCAAATTAAAGATATGAAATTTTATGGTAACTTCTCAAAAAAAAGCACCAGATTCTTCTGCCTCTGAAAATGAATTAAGTCCTGATCAAACCCTCGGTTTAGTGAGCTTAAGTTTAATGCAAAAGTTATCTCAGAAAGATCCTTCATTTAGTTGGTTGGGAGAGATGAAACCAGATCAATTAAATCTTAAAAATCTTAGAGATAGACTAGAGTTAACCGAATTAGCTATTAAGACAGGAGCGCCTCTAACAACTTCTGAAGTTTCAATTTTAATGGGAGCAAAGCCTGGTAAATCAAAGATAGAGAGAGGTGGATTATTAGCCACAAAAGTTGCCAGGAATGTCTGGAAATTATCTAAACTTGGCCAAGGAAGTTCTTATTACAGAAATTAAATTTCAGAGTAAATAAATTAGTTTAATTATTCTTATTAAAGTTTTTAAACTTTCATATAAGTTTTTTAAATGTATACATTTTGTAAGAGAACTTATCAATTAGTGCTTAAATCCAAAAGTTTATGCAAGCTTGAAGAATAAGCTCTAAGTATTTTAATGAGTAAAGTAGATCTTAATAAAGAGACTGGTCCTAGAGAAGTCTTTTGTGGCCTTACTTCAATAGTTTGGTTACACAGACGGATGCCAGATGCATTTTTTCTGGTTGTGGGGTCGAGAACATGCGCACATTTAATTCAAAGTGCCGCAGGGGTTATGATTTTTGCTGAGCCAAGATTTGGGACGGCTATTCTTGAAGAGAAAGATCTAGCAGGTCTTGCCGATGCTCATGAAGAACTCG
>QCSX01000052.1 GCA_003209065.1 Prochlorococcus sp. AG-670-N10 | reverse complement strand
AAACTATTTTTAGTAATGCTTATAGAATTTTTTAATCAAAAGAATAATTCATTTAAAAAAGTAAATTTAATATTGGCATCGTTTTTCTTCAGCCTTATGACTGTTTGCGTAAAAAAAATTGATAATAAAATACCTGTATATGAATTAGTATTTTTTAGATCATTATTAAGCTTGTTCATTACCTCTCTGATAATAAATAAAAAAAATTTAAATCCCTGGGGAAAGAACAAACAATTACTAATTTTAAGGGGTATTTTAGGGACTATAGCTTTGGTTTGTATATTTTATGCTATTAAAAATATGCCTTTAAATATTTCTACTGTTATTCAATATACATATCCTATATTCATATCTATTTTTGCAGCAATTCTCATAAATGAAAAGATTACTAAGAATTTAATTATTGCAACGGTAACTGGTTGGTTAGGAATATTAATAATCTTAAATCCCTATCAATTATCGAGTTTAAACATTGAGCTAGATAGATTTACTGTATTAATAGCATTTCTTGGTGCTATATCAACAGCCCTAGCTTACATAACTGTTAAAAAATTATCAAAAACAGAAGATATTTTCATAATAATCAAATACTTTCCTTTAATATCAGTAATATCATTATCACCAATTGTATTTTTCAATTGGGTAACACCCAATATTAATGATTTAATTTGGATAATCGGTATAGGGATGTTTACCCAAGCTGGACAAACATTTTTAACAATTGGATTAAAGAAATTACCAACCTCAGAAGCGGCCAGGATAAATTATTTACAAGTACTTTTTGGCTCTTTATGGGGAATACTGTTCTTCAATGAACTAATTAATATTAACTTTATTGTTGGTGCAGTTCTTGTTTTGTTAGGAACTATTATTTCTAGTAGCAAAAAACTAAAAAAGATTTAAAATAAAAAAAAAGTATGTTTGTAATGAAATTTTTCTTATTAGCATTTTTCAGTCTTTATCCATTTCTCCAAGTAAACGCATCAACGCCTAAATCTGTAACATGCACTAGGACTGAATATAGGGAAGAATATATTCCCGGTACAAAATCAAGCCCTGGTTATGTAAGAAATTACGAAATTGATGTGGAAATTCCATGTGGAGGAGAAAAGGACAACAATGATTGTACTGAAGGATCAGTGATAGGAGGAATCCTTGGAGCAGGAATAGCTCTTTCCACATCGAGAGGGAAAGACAGATTTTGGGCAGTTCCAGCAGGAGGTACAGCTGGAGCGCTTATTGGATGTCAGGTGGATGGTGGTTAATTGATTAGTTGGATAAAGGGAGAATTAGTAAGTTCATGGAAAGCTAATAATAAATTTTATATTTTAATTAACTGTCAGGGATTAGGTTACGAAATTCAGACCCTAGAATCGGTTATTAATGATTCTAATACTAATAATATTTCTAAAAAAGAAGTCATACTTTGGTTAAAACACATAAAGAAAGAAGATTCTGATACTCTCTTTGGATTTATATTGAAGGATCAAAGAGATTTCTTTATTCAAATTCTTGGTATTAAGGGGATTGGAGCTCAAATTGGCATGTCATTATTAAATACATTTTCTGTAAATCAAATAATTAACGCAATTATTAATAATGACAAAAAATCAATAAGTTCTGTTCAAGGAATTGGACAGAAAATGACCGAAAGAATAATTCTTGAATTAAAAAGTAAATTGATTACTAAGCAAATTGAAAAAGATAATTTTGATAAAAGAAATTTTCTTATAGAGAATAGTGAATTACATTCAATTTTTGAAGATGTCAATTTAACACTTCAATCACTAAATTACCCTAAGAAAGAAATTAAAAACTTATTTCCAAAACTTTTTATTGATATTAAAAATAATAAAGAATCGACTTTAGACAAAAATTACATTTCTTTTGAAAATATATTAAAAGTTGCTATGAACTATTTAGACAAACAAAAGTAGTAATTTAGGCCAATAAAGTAGTAAAATATAAATAGGCACTTAAAATTAATGACACTCAATACAGCTGAAAAGCAAAAATTAATTGAATCGCATCAAGTACATTCAACAGATACAGGATCTGTTGAGGTACAAGTTGCCATGCTCTCTGAAAGAATTTCAAAATTAAGTAGCCATCTTCAAGGTAATCTTCACGATTATGCATCAAGGCAAGGCTTATTAAAAATGATAGGAAAAAGAAAAAGATTACTATCATACATAAAACTCAAAAACACCCAAAAATATCAAGATTTAATTGAAAAAATTGGAATAAGAGGATGAATTCCATTAATGAAAAAAAAACAAGGTAAAAAAAGGAATCTTACAAAAAAGAAAAAAATATCTGATGTTGAAGCTTTTAAAAACATAGAGAAAAAAGATCCAGTAATCAATTCAAAAACTAAACAATCAAATGGTATACCAAAATATGTAGCTGACCGAATGGCTAAAAGAATTTTTTTTACTGCGGGAATACCAACAATTATGGGTATGTCTGTATTTGTTATAAGTTATATAATAGTTACAAAGAATATTGCTGAAATCCCCCCATCTTCAACAATTGCAATTTCAGCATTCTTCTTCTTATTAGGGCTAGGAGGTTTGAGTTTTGGAATATTATCCGCAAGTTGGGATAAAGAACCAGGAAGTTTTTTTGGGATAGAAAACATACCTTTGAACATAGAAAGAGCAAAAGCTGCGTTTAGACCCGCAACTCAAAACTTTGATGTTAAAAAGCAGATTAAGTAACTAACGATTTCAAATTAACCTGAAAAGATTTATCTCGAAGTAATTTAGAAACTCCTAGAATATCACCAACACAAAATTGATCCCCAAACTTAACATAGGTTATATGTTCATTATTTCTAACCGCTGCTAATACTGGAATCTTCACCCCACATTTATCTCTTTCTGGTTTAAATTTAACTAAACAATCTCTTATTGTATTTTGAATTCTTATATCAGAGGCTTGGGAACTATCAAGGTCAATAACAAGTAATTTCAAGTTATCAATTTCTCTACAATCATCAATAATTAATTGGGTCTTATCACCTTTTTTATCAATCGTGCCCCAGACTAATAGTCTTGTATCAGTAAGAAGAAATTCCGACAATCTAGAATATGTTTTGGGGAAAACTATTGCCTCACAGCATCCAGAAAGATCTTCAAGTTGGACTATTGCCATTCTGTCCCCTTTTCTTGTCGTAATCTGCTTTAATTCAGGAATCATTCCTACTAAAGAGACCTTCGATCTATCGTGAGATTCCTCTAATTGAGAAATACTTATAGGAGAAACAAGTTTAGCTGGCTTTGCAAGATGTTTTAAAGGATGATCTGATAAATAGAAACCCAAAAGTTGCTTTTCTAATTTAAGCTTTTCAATTAATGAATAATCTTCAACTTTAGATCGTTGAGATAGAGAGAATTCTTTATTTACATTATTACTAATGGATTCAAACAAATTTCCTTGACCAGATATGCGATCACGATTACGAGAGGATGCCCACTCCAATACATTTTCAAGATCGGAGAATAGTTGAGCTCTATTATTATTCTTAGAAAATTCATCCAGAGCACCACAATGAATTAATGATTCTAGATTTCTTTTATTTAAAATATTAGATGGTAAACGATCACACAAATCAGAAAATGATTTAAAGCATCC
>QCSX01000051.1 GCA_003209065.1 Prochlorococcus sp. AG-670-N10 | reverse complement strand
TCCTAGTAGTTTTGGTAAGCTTAATAGTTCTAGAGCTTCCAATAAAGTCAAGTCATCGGTTTTTAACTCTTTTGGTAAAGAGGCCCTTCTTGGCTTAGCTTTATCTTGTTCAGTATTTCCTAATTGAACGTAAGGTCCATAAGGGCCAAATCTTAAAAATACTTGCTCTCCAGTTTTTGGATCAGTTCCAAGATCTGAGGGGCCACTAAGAATTTGATCAACTTTCTTTTTATCTAAATCTCCAGGAGTAATATCCATAGGGAGATTACCTTTTGCCTGTATTTCATTTCCTGATTCATCTATTTTTACCCCTTCAAGCCATGGGCCATTAGAACCAATTCTTACTACGCAAGGTAAATCATCAAAATCAACTTGTCTGTATGCTTTCCCATCAATATCACCCTCAGTTTTCTGAACTTTTACCTCAAGACCATTTTTACCTTTATAAAAAGTTTCTAAATATGGAAGCCACTCAAGATTACCTGAAGAAATTTCGTCCAATGAAGATTCCATTTTTGCCGTAAAAGTAGTATCAACAAGATCAGGAAAGTGTTCCTCTAATAATGCCGTAACAGCAAAAGCTGTAAATGTAGGCGACAAGGAATTTGAAGAAATATTTGCATAGCCCCTATCTACAATTGTTCCAATAATACTTGCATAAGTAGAAGGTCTTCCTATTCCCTCTTTTTCTAAAACTTTGACTAATGCAGCCTCAGTATATCTAGCTGGTGATTTGGTTTCATGATAAGTAGCCTCTTTGCTATCAACTTCTAGAACAGACCCTTGAGTTAAATCAGGAAGAATGACTTCTTGCTGTTCTAGTGATGCGCTTGGATCATCACTACCTTCTACATAAGCTCTAAAAAAACCTGCAAAATCAATACTTTTTCCGCTTGACTTGAATAATGCTTCTCCAACTTCTATTTCAGCATTAATCATTGTTAATTTTGCTTCCGCCATTTGACTGGCAACAGTTCTTTTCCAAATTAATTCATATAAAGAGAGATCTCTTCCTGACAAGTCTGTATCATTTGGAGTTTTAAATACTTCTCCAGCCGGCCTGATAGCTTCATGTGCTTCTTGAGCATTCCTAGCATTTGAATTAAATTGACGAGCTGAGCTTGATAAATATTCTTTCCCATATTTTGAATTTACACATTCTCTCGCCGCTCTAATCGCTTGTTCAGAAAGATGTACTGAATCAGTTCTCATATATGTAATGAAACCTTTCTCATATAAGCCTTGAGCACATCTCATTGTTTCTCTTGCAGATAGTCGAAGTTTTCGATTAGCTTCCTGCTGCAAAGTACTAGTAGTAAAGGGTGGAACAGGCTTCCTAATTGTAGGTTTTTTTTCTACTTTTAAGACTTTCCACTTTTCCTTGGATAAATTTTTGAGAAGACTCTTTGCCCTGTCTTCGGTCAAAATTAAAGATTTATTCCCTTTTTTTAAGTTACCTGTCTTTTCATCAAAATCAGAACCATTGGAGATTTTTTGGTCATCTAGACTAAATAACTTAGATTCAAAAGAAATATTATCTTTAAGCAAAGAGGCTTTTAACCCCCAGTAAGAGGCTTTTTTAAACGCTCTCCTTTCTCTTTCCTTCTTAACAAGCAATCTTACTGAAACAGACTGAACACGACCAGCAGATAGTCTGGGAGCTACTTTTTTCCATAGTAATGGAGAAAGTTCATATCCAAAAAGCCTATCAAGAATTCTTCTCGTTTCTTGAGCCTGGACTAATTCCATATCAATTTCTCTTGTCTCATCAAGTGCCTTATTAATTGCCTTTTTAGTGATTTCATGAAAAACCATTCGCCTAGTTGGGATTTTTGGTTTAAGAATTTGCATTAAGTGCCAACTTATACTCTCTCCTTCCCTATCTTCATCAGTTGCTAGTAACAATTGAGTAGCATCTTTTAAAGCATTTTTTAAATCTTTAACAACCTTCTTCTTTTCCTTTGGGACAATATAAAGTGGTTCAAAATCTTCTGTAGTGTTTACACCTATCCTTGACCATTTTTCTTTTTTAACTGATGCAGGAATTTCAGCTGCTCCTTTTGGAAGATCTCTTACATGTCCCATGGAAGCTAAAACTTCATAATTAGAAGGCAAAAACTTTCTAATAGTTTTTGCCTTTGTGGGACTTTCAACAATAACAAGTGTGTGATCCAAGGTCTATTTCGATAAAATTAGTGTTTTTTTAATCAATTAGGGCATATTATGATGTATTGAAACCCTTTAAGCAATGTTGCTCGAAGATTTCAAAACTTATACCCACAAATTATAATCAAGTAAGTTTAACTCTTACATCCTTACAATCAAACATTCAATTTAATTAAGTGCAGAACGAAATCTTTACAATTAATTTAAATGCTCAAGCAATTATTCCAGAAGCCTTCATTTTGCTTGGTATTGTTGGAACTCTTCTTGTGGATCTTGCTGGCGAAAAAACTGCCTCAAGGTGGGCACCAGTTATTTGTTACATTTCATTAGGCAGTTCTCTTATAAGTCTCGCTTTACAGTGGAGTAACCCTGTAAATATTGCATTCCTAGGCTCTTTTAATTCAGATAATTTAGCTATTGCATTTAGATCAATTATTGCACTATCAACTCTAATTTCCTTACTTATTAGTTGGCGTTACACAGAGCAAAGTGGAAGTCCAATTGGGGAATTCGCTGCAATAGTCTTATCAGCAACTTTAGGAGCTATGCTTTTGTGTGGATCTACGGACCTCGTAAGTATATTTATATCTTTAGAGACTTTATCAGTAGCTAGTTATTGTCTTTCTGGTTATCTCAAGAGAGACCCTAGGAGTTCAGAGGCCGCTTTAAAATATCTCCTAGTCGGATCAGCTGCTGCCGCTGTTTATTTATATGGATCCTCATTCCTTTATGGTCTTAGTGGTTCCACAAACTTATCAACCATTGGGGTAGAGATAATAAATAAACCATCATTTATTACATCCTTATCACTAGTATTTGTCTTATCAACTGTTGCTTTTAAGATTGCTGCAGTTCCTTTTCATCAATGGACACCTGATGTTTATGAGGGATCCCCAACACCTGTAGTAGCTTTTTTATCTGTAGGATCTAAGACTGCCGGATTTGCTTTTGCAATAAGAATTTTAAGCACTACTTTTTCTTCTTTCGATGAACAATGGAAACTATTATTTACAATTTTAGCAATCTTGAGTATGGCACTAGGAAATATTGTGGCATTGGCCCAAACCTCAATGAAAAGAATGTTGGCTTACAGTTCAATTGGTCAAGCGGGATTTGTAATGATTGGAATAGTATCTGGAACACAAGATGGTCTTTCATCAGCTGTTTTATATTTAGCTGCATATTTGTTTATGAATCTAGGGGCTTTTTCATGTGTAATACTTTTTTCACTCCGAACTGGATCAGATAGAATTTCAGATTATTCAGGCCTTTATCAAAAAGATCCTTTAATTACTTTAGGTCTGAGCCTATGTCTTCTTTCTCTTGGCGGGCTTCCGCCTATGTTAGGTTTTTTCGGGAAAATATATTTGTTTTTTGCAGGTTGGGCTAACCATCAATACCTTTTAGTAGTAGTCGGATTAATAACTTCAGTAATTTCAATTTATTACTACATCTCGGTTATAAAAATGATGGTAGTAAAAGAACCACAAGAAGCTTCTGAAATAGTTAAATCTTATCCTGAGATCAAATGGAATATTATTGGATTACCACCACTTAGAATTGCATTATATACTTGCATAGCTGTTACAGCTTTAGGAGGAATACTTTCTAACCCTCTTTTCAAATTAGCTAATTCAGCAGTATCA
>QCSX01000050.1 GCA_003209065.1 Prochlorococcus sp. AG-670-N10 | reverse complement strand
AATTACTCAGTGATGAATATCAAGATAAAGCTCCTGCCTTGGGTTTCGTTCCCTTGAAAGGAAAAATTTTAAAAAAATCAATTGAGGCTGTTGGAAGAATAGGTAGATAAATTTTTGAATAGATTTCAAATTATCATGACTTTCATATTCCTTTAACCACTCTTAAAGTCTTTTCAACCATTTAGTAGTAGATTTATAAAGATATTCTTTTTTTTAATGGAAGAGAAATTAGCTCTTTTCAAGAATCGAAAAAGATTCGGAATTGAAAAAAATATAGATATTATTTTTAAGAATACTGCTCTAGTCTTGTCTAGTTTTGTAGCGATCATACTTTTAGGAATTGTTTTAGTAGTCTTTTTTCAGTCATTTGAATCATTCTCAAGGTATGGTCTTAAGTTTCTTGTGACCTCTGAATGGAATCCAGTAAAAGATGAATATGGTGCATTTACTGCAATCTATGGAACATTAATAACCTCTTTTCTTTCATTATTGATAACTATTCCATTGGGGGTAGGAACTGCAATATTTATTACTGAAGATTTTGTTCCTAAAGTCTTTAGAGAAATAATAGGATCTTTTGTTGAACTTTTAGCTGCTATACCTTCAGTTGTCTTGGGATTATGGGCGATATTTGTAATGGAACCTTTTTTTAGAGCCTTTTTTGTCTTTTTACATAATTTCTTTGGCTGGGTTCCTTTATTTAGTACAGAACCTACCGGCAGGAATTCCCTGCTGGCAATATTGATTTTAGTAGTAATGCTTTTACCAATAGTGACATCTATTGCTAGAGATTCACTTAATCAGGTTCCCAAAAAGCTAAGAAATGCATCCTATGGAATTGGAGCTAGTAGGTGGAAAACAATTTTTTCAGTAATTTTGCCAGCTGCATTATCAGGAATTATGGCCGGAGTTTTGCTGGCTTTAGGTCGGGCTATGGGAGAAACTATGGCCGTCACAATGATTATCGGAAACTCTAATGCATTTAGTTGGTCTTTATTATCTCCTGGATATACTATTTCCTCCATGCTCGCAAATCAATTTGGAGAAGCTGATGGAAGTCAAGTTTCCTCATTGTTTTACGCGGCATTTGTTCTGATGATTTTGTCTTTGGTGGTAAATATCTTTGCTCAATGGCTAGTTAAGAAATTTAGTCTCAAATATTAGATATTATGAATTCACTTTTTTACCAGAAAAATTCATCTCGAAATATAGGAGATAAAATTTTTACTTCTTTGTCTTTAATTTGTGTAGTTATAGCGATACTTCCTTTGATATTTTTGGTAACTTATATTCTTATAAAAGGTGGAGCACAGATAACTCCTGAGTTATTTACTTTAGAACCCAACCCTCCAGGAGATGATTTAGATGCGGGTGGAATTAACCCTGCTTTGATCGGGACATTAATAATCACTACCATTGCTTCAATGATTGCGATACCAGTAGGTGTTGGTGGTGGTATATATTTAGCTGAATATTCAAAAGGAGGATCTTTTTCAAGGTTTATTAGATTTGGAGTGAATGTTTTAGCTGGCGTTCCTTCCATAATTGCAGGTGTATTTATTTATGCCCTAATCGTTTCTACTAAAATTTTATTTGGAAGTATGTATAGTGGCTTGGCTGGAGGAATGGCTCTTTCAATATTGATGTTGCCTACTGTGATAAAAACCACTGATGAGGGTTTAAAGTTAGTACCAAACGAATTAAGGTATGCCTCTCTTGGAGTTGGAGCGAGTATGTATACAACAATATTAAAAATAACTTTACCCTCTGCTTTCCGCTCTATTGCTACTGGTGTTGTACTTGGTATAGCGAGGGCTGCGGGGGAAACAGCTCCATTGATTTTTACAGCTTTATTTTCTTACTACTATATAACTGGATTTGGTGATTTGTTCTATGAAATGGGATCTCTTGCAGTTTTAATTTATAATTTTGCTTTGGAACCATATGATGCTCAAAATCAACTCGCATGGGCGGCATCTTTTATCCTTGTTTTGTCTATTCTTTCAGTAAATATATTTTCAAGGATCTTAGCCGCATTAACTGAGAAGACAAAGAGGGTATGAAATGATAAAAAATACTAAGAAGGGACAAAAGAATAATATTTTATCTCTTGAGGATGTTTCTATTAGTTATGGAAAATTTGAAGCGATAAAAAATATTTTTTGTAATTTTAAGAAAGGAGATATAACCTCTCTTATTGGACCTTCTGGTTGCGGTAAATCGACTGTTTTAAGGTCTTTAAATAGGATGAATGATCTGATTCCTAATTGTTCTTTAAAAGGTACGGTTCTTTTTGATGGGACGAATATTTATGATAAAAGAGTAGACCCTGTAGAAGTTAGAAGAAGAATCGGGATGGTTTTTCAGCAACCAAACCCTTTTCCTAAATCTATTTACGAAAATATTGCATTTGGAGCAAGAATTAATGGATATGTTGGAGATATGGATGATTTAGTGGAACTTTCTCTTAAAAAAGCTGCTTTATGGAGTGAATGTAAGGATAAGTTAAACGACAGTGGTTACTCATTGTCTGGGGGGCAACAACAAAGACTGTGTATAGCAAGAACCATCGCAATTGAACCTGAAATAATACTAATGGATGAACCTTGTTCAGCATTAGATCCTATCTCAACTTTAAAAATAGAAGAAACAATGCACGAACTTAAGAAGAATTACACAATCATAATAGTTACTCACAATATGCAGCAAGCTCTGCGAGTTAGCGATATGACTGCTTTCTTTAATGCAATTGAATATGAAGATGGTGATGGAGGTAAGGTTGGATATCTAGCGGAATTCAATTCTACAAAGAAGATTTTTAGTTCTCCTAAGGAAAAAACTACTCAAGAATATATCTCAGGTAAATTCGGATAACTTTTATTTCTTACCCATAAAAGACGAATTTAAACTATTTGAAAAAATTAGGACTAGACAAACAGTATAAATACCTATATAGTTATTTCGAATTACAAAAGTAAATTTGAAAAACTTTCCTTATCTTCCTTTTTTAATCTTTGCAGGTGCATTAATAACAACAGCTACTATAGGCTTACCAGTATTCACATCATAAATTTGGAACTCTTTTTTAATCTCTGATCTTATTGTGATTATGAAAAAAGAAGATTTAACTGCAAGTCCTCATATAACATCAATAGATAGAGATTTATTTGACTTTATAAAAAACAGAGTGAATATAGGTTTATGTGTGAGTAAAAATTTGTTTTAAAACCATCATTTCAAGTGGTGTATTTCTAACTAATTAACTATGAATAAAACTCAAGAACAATTGGAAAAACTAAGAGAGGTCGCCGAGGCTTCTCTAACAAAGACAGAAGAACTGCATAAAGTTTTAGCTCAAATAGAAGCTCTTATGTCTAGAGAAGAAATGCAAAAAGTGTCCAATAAAAATAAATAGGAGATTAAGAATAAATATTTAAATTGTACTTTTTATTACATCTATACAATATTAAATTCGTTATTAATTAATCAACAGAACCCGTTCCAAAGTTTCTGTCAGGTCTCGAGGTCTTACCTTCTTTAAGTAAAAGACCTCTTTTTATTTGAAATTACTTAAGAAATAAACTTTAAATGAATATTTTAGGAATTAATTTATAACCTTATTAATTTCCTTCTTACAAATATTTACATCGAAAGATTCAGTTCCAACAATTTCTAGGCCTGTTTTTTCAGTAACTTTAACAGTAGCATTGCATTCATCTTGTTTAAGAGCCATATAGCTAGGTTTTTTATTATTTAGTTCTATCTCAGTTTTGGGTTCAAGATTAATATCTTTTTCATACTGCTCCATTACTAGTTTAAGGGCTTCAATCTCTACAGAAAAGTTTTCATTAGCATTTAGTCCCAAGGGCACTAATATAACTTGAAATATAAGAATAGTTATTAATTTCTTCATTATTAAAAGTTAAGTTTATTTTTTTTATAACGTAATTATCAAGTTAAGGGAAGGGTAAATAAATTTATATTCT
>QCSX01000049.1 GCA_003209065.1 Prochlorococcus sp. AG-670-N10 | reverse complement strand
TAGATATGCTCCTCTCTACAGGGGAGCAAGTAACTATGGCACTTCTATCAATGTCATTAAATGAATATGGGATTCCTGCAATATCTTTGACAGGTAGCCAAGTGGGAATTGTTACTGAATCAATTCATGGAAAAGCAAGAATTCTAGATATCAAAACAGAACGAATACAAAACTATATTAATCAAGGTTATGTAGTAGTAGTTGCAGGGTTTCAAGGCTCAACGCTTAGTCATACTGGATCAATGGAAATCACAACTTTGGGAAGAGGGGGTTCAGATACTTCAGCAGTAGCACTATCAACAGCATTAGGTGCAGAAACTTGCGAGATATATACAGATGTTCCTGGAGTTCTTACCACTGATCCAAGAATTGTACCTAATGCAAAATTATTAGATATTATTAGTTGTGAAGAGATGCTAGAACTTGCGAGTGTGGGTGCTTCAGTACTTCATCCAAGAGCTGTAGAAATTGCTCGCAATTATGGAATTAAATTATATGTAAAATCGAGTCAAACCCTCTCAAATGGCACTCTTCTACATAGCAAAATTAAACCATTAGCATTAAAAAGAGGAGGGTTAGAATTAACAAAGACTGTTAATAGTCTTGAAGTATTAGAAAAGCAAACCGTATTTAGTATTTCCAAACTACCTGACAGACCTGGAATTGCAGCTCAAATATTTGAAACCTTGTCTGAAGCGAACATTAATGTTGATTTAATAATCCAAGCTACACATGATGGGAAGAGTAATGATATTGCATTTACAGTAAATAATTTTGAGTTAACCAAAACAATTGATCAATGTAAATTAATAACAAATCAATTAGGTGGCGAATATGATTTCAAAAAAAATATGACTAAATTAAGTATTCAAGGAGCTGGAATAATGGGGAGACCAAGTGTATCAGCTGATTTATTTGATACTTTATCCCAAGCAAACATAAATGTAAGATTAATAGCTACCAGCGAAATCAAAGTCAGCTGCGTAATTGATATTGACAATATTCCAAAAGCTATTAGATTTGTCAGTGAAAAATTTAAATTATCTGATAAACAAATATTTATTAATCCAGTAATTGAGAGAGAAGATCAGCCTGAGGTAAGAGGAATTGCATTAGATAAAAATCAAGTTCAAGTTAGCATTCGGAACCTACCTGATAAACCTGGGGTGGCAGCTTCAATATGTTTAGCTCTCGCAGAGAATAATTTAATTTTTGATACTATTGTGCAATCTGAAAGGTTAACATCTTTAAAAACCAAAGACATAAGTTTCACCATGAGCAAGCAAGATAGAGAAAGAGCTAATACAATTTTCCACTCTTTAACAAAAAAATTGGCAGGATCATTCATCGAAGATGGACCAGCTATAGCTAAAGTAAGCACAGTTGGAGCTGGAATGGCATTTAAGGTTGGAACAGCTGGGAAAATTTTTAGAGCACTTGCTAATAAAAATATTAATATTGAAATGATTGCTACAAGTGAAATAAGAACTTCTTGTATCGTCTTAGAAAAAGATTGTGACCAAGCAGTTAATGCAATTCATTCTTATTTCCAATTAGATAAATAAATAATTATTTAAGTATTTCTAGATAATTTTTGCCTGAGTTTCTTAATTCTATCTCTAAGATTTGCAGCCTCTTCAAAATTTAGTTCTTTTGCTGCATCTTTCATTTTATTTTCTAACTTATCAATTAAGCTAGGCATTTCATCTAGTAAACATTGATTATCTTTAGCATTTAAAATATCGTCCGTTTTATTACTAACAATGTTTATCAGATCTTTAGATAATCCTCCAGTATCTAATTTTCTGGAAAGCTCTAAAAAAGATAATATTGAATTTTCAATTTTCTTACCTGCAGGTTTTGGAGTAATGCCATTGATTTGATTATATTTTTTTTGGATAGTTCTTCTTCTATCAGTTTCAGATATCGCTCTTTTCATTGATTCAGTAAAGTTATCTGCATAAAGTAAAGCAACCCCCTCAACATGTCTTGCCGCTCTTCCAATAGTTTGAATTAGGGATCGCTCTGCTCTCAAAAAGCCCTCTTTATCAGCATCTAAAATAGCAACCAAAGAAACTTCAGGGAGATCAAGACCTTCTCTTAGCAAATTCACTCCAACCAGTACATCATATTCACCCAATCTAAGATCTTGAATAATCTCTATCCTTTCAATCGAATGAATTTCAGAATGCAAATATCTCACTCTTACTTTATTGTCAGATAAAAAATCCGTAAGATCTTCTGCCATCCTTTTTGTAAGAGTAGTAACTAATACTCTCTGGTTCTTTTTAGCTCTAACTCTTATTTCTGATAAAAGATCATCTATTTGTCCATCACTAGGCCTTACATCAATTATGGGATCTAAAACCCCTGTAGGTCTAATAACCTGTTCAATAAACTTGCCTTCGCATTGATCCAACTCCCATTGGCCAGGGGTTGCGCTAATAAACAATGTCTGTCTGGATTTTTCCCAAAACTCTTCACACTTTAAAGGTCTATTATCTGCAGCACTCGGTAATCTAAAACCATGATCTATTAATACTTTTTTTCTAGCTTGATCTCCGTTATACATTGCATGTAATTGCGGACATGTTACATGACTTTCATCAACTACTAATAACCAATCTTTTGGGAAATAATCTATTAGACATTCTGGAGGAGTTCCTTCTTCTCTACCAGCCAAATGACGTGCATAATTTTCAACACCATTACAATATCCAACTTCTCTTAGCATTTCCAAATCATATTTTGTGCGCTGCTCTAAACGCTGCGCCTCCAACAACTTGCCTTCATAAGCAAATTTATCGAGTTGTTCTTTTAATTCATTTCTAATAGCACTAATGGCAGAATCTAGTCTCTCTTTTGGAGTGACAAAATGCTTGGCTGGATAAACACTCACTTGATCAAGACTCTCAAGAATCTCTCCAGTTAATGGATCAACAAATCTAATAGCCTCAATCTCATCTCCAAATAATTCAATTCTTATCAATCTGTCTTCATAAGCTGGTCCAATTTCTAATACATCTCCCTTAATTCTAAATCTACCTCTCGTAATTTCTGTATCATTTCTTGTATATTGATTATCCACAAGCGCTCTTAGAGAAGAACGTAAATCTAAAGATTCACCAACAGCAAATTTAACAGCAGCTTTTAAATATTCACTTGGTATTCCTAAACCATAAATACAACTAATAGATGCAACAACAATTACATCCTTCCTTTCAAATAATGATCTAGTAGCCGAATGCCTAAGCATATCAATCTCTTCATTAATTGAAGCAGTTTTTGCTATGTAAGTATCGCTTACTGGTACATAAGCTTCTGGCTGATAATAATCATAGTAAGAGATAAAGTATTCAACAGCATTTTTAGGAAAAAACTGCCTTAATTCATTACATAATTGAGCTGCTAAAGTTTTATTATGAGCCAGAATAAGTGCTGGTCTTCCAGTTTGCTGAATTACATTAGCAATAGTAAAAGTTTTTCCCGTTCCAGTTGCTCCTAAAAGGGTCTGAAACTCTTCGCCACTATTAACTCCTTGAACTAACTTCTTAATGGCTTTAGGTTGATCACCATTTGGTTGATAAGGTGCTTGAAGCTTATAGTTATTCATTCATCTAATAACTTAAGATTTTGTATATCTTAGGAAACTTTTTCTTTAATCATTGAATTTTTCAAAGATTCTTTTAGGCCTCTAACAACAGCAACCATTGATATTAAATCATCTAATTTATTTACTACAGATCCAACTCCGACTGCAGAAGCTCCACATGATACTGCCAAAGGACAAGTTACCTCACTTAAACCTGAAGCACTCATGATAGGAATATTAATAGACTGTTTCTCAAATTCCTTGAATATTGCAAAAGTAGCCGCCAAAGTAGGTACTGACTTTTCTAATAATCCTTGAATTCCTGAACTATATGGATTAGAACTTTTGCCTCCTTCAGTTTGAATAATATCAGCGCCTTCAAGAACTAATTTAATTGCAAGATCTACTTGTTTATCAATAGGCATATTATGTGGAACTGTCACTGATAGAGGAATATTAGGTAAAAGATCTTTAGTTTCTTTTGTAAGATTTAAAATTTTCTCCTCCGAAAAAGTAATTCCTTGGTCATAAAAACTATCGTAATTGCCTATTTCTATTAAAGAAGCTCCTGCCTTAACTGAATTTATAAAAGACTTAGGCTCTACGGAACTTACGCAAATTGGTAATGGTGAAATCCCAATCGCGGATTCAACTAATTCAGGTTTACAAGCTATATCAATTAAATCGGCTCCGCCCATCGAGGCTGCTTCTACAATTTTGTTAACAGTTTGAGTTTCAAAATTACTTAATCCTGAAATAACTTTGAGTAAAGATTTACTCCTAAGCTCTTCTTGAATTTTTTGTGGCAAAAGATTAATCAGACTCATAGATTTGATGAATTTATTACCTGATTGTGACATTGTTTTATTAAAACAGTGAATTTTTAAAAAAATATTATCTGAGTTAAACAATATGTCTGATAAAAATTCGTCGCAAAAAAATTGGACATCTTGGCATCATCTCCTGCACAAAGAAATTTTGGGCAATAAAACATTAATTCCTGATGGAGCAAATCTATTAATAGCAGTTTCTGGAGGACAAGATTCGATGGCTTTATTGAACCTAATCAACGATATGAAAACGCAACATAATTGGTTTGTGAATGTTTGGCATGGAGATCATCAATGGCATGAAAAATCAGCGAAATATGCACTTGAATTGAAAAGTTACTGTAATAAAAAAAATATTTCATTTTTTTTTGATCAAGCAAATAAAAATAATATTTCTTCTGAAGAAAAAGCAAGAGATTGGAGATACAAGAAATTAAGTGAAA
>QCSX01000048.1 GCA_003209065.1 Prochlorococcus sp. AG-670-N10 | reverse complement strand
ATTGAGAACGAATATGGAGAAGTTGGAATTGACCAAGGATTGGTTATAAACGCCGATGAAGAAGTATTTGAAATGTCTAATGGTTGCATTTGTTGTACTGTTCGCGGAGATCTTATTAGAGTCCTTGGTAATTTAATGAAAAGAAGGGATAAATTTGACTACGTTTTAGTTGAAACAACGGGGTTAGCTGACCCTGGTCCTGTTGCTCAAACATTTTTTATGGATGAAGAAATTAGTTCTGAATTCACACTTGATGGAATAGTTACATTAGTTGATGCAGCTCATATTGATCAACAACTTGGGCGTAGTGATGAGAGTTCTGAACAAGTGGCATTTGCAGATGTCTTAGTCCTTAATAAAACTGATTTAGTCTCAAATGATGCTCTTGATAACCTTGAATCAAGATTAAGAGATATGAATCGAATGACTCGTATTATTCGAGCAGAGAAAGCAGAAGTTCCTATTGAGACAGTTTTAAATTTGAGTGCATTCGATCTTGACCAAATTTTAAAGCGTAGACCAACTTTCTTAGAACCTGAATATCCTTTTGAATGGTCAGGAGTTTATGAGCTTGAGCCTGGAAAATATGAATTAAAACTTGAAGAAGGGCCTGATCCTGAAATGTCCTTAGTAGCTTTTGCTAATCAAGGATTTAGTGAAGAAGAATTAAAAGAGTTGTTTTACCTGAGCCCAGGAATCCTGTAAGGATTGTCACAGGCACTTTTTCGTTAATACTCATTAACCAATTAACCTAAATAAAATAATGTCTAATAGATAATATATTAGACATTAATTGATAATGGAAACCGTTATCTTATAGAAAAGTTTAATTTTGAAGAGAATTCCAGGTGACTTCAAGGTTGGAGCCTGCTTCCTTATCACATGTTCCACCTAATGAATTAACAATGGTACATGTATTGTGGACAGCAACAGAAACGGTATTCCCTGTCATCATTAATCCATCAACAAATATTTGTTTAGAGGCTAAAGGAACTGAACTTTGTCTACTCAAGTTTTTTAATAACTTAGAAGCTGGTATTTGTTCAGGAAATATTGCCTTAACATTTTCTTCATCGAGCATCTTCAACGTTGATTGAATATTGTCAGGTCTTAGACTTGATGAGTCACCAAGAAAATCTAGTAAGCTAGTAGTCTCAAATCCAAAAGCATCGCCGTAATATTTCATTGCTTTATGTTTAGATACAATAATTCTATTTGATTCTGGAATTGTTGAGACCTGTGCAACAATCCAGCTATCGAGTTCTTCTAGTATTGAATCTACTGAAGCAAAGCTCGCATTGATTGATTTCCTGTCAGATCTATTAAAAACAGAGATATCTTTCTTTAAACTTTTACTTACAATTTCTCCCATTTTTATAATGTTATGAGGATCATGCCAAACATGAGGATCTAATCCTCCGTGATCATGGTGGTGATGTCCCTCGCCTTCATCTGGAACTTGTGCTATTGGTTCAACATCAGAATTAGAAATATCTTTAAAGAAGTGTTCTTCGGCTTCAAACTCAAAAGGCATATGTTCAGTGAAGAATGTATATTGGCCATCTTCTTTAATTTCTACATTAAATACTGTACTCTCCTTCCCTTGATCAAAATTAAGAACATAGGCTTTATTACTAACTACAAGAGTCCCATTATTTTTTTTATTTATTGACTTCTTAGAACCTAATAGTTCTTTAGCAAGTTCTTCAGAAGATTCAATATCATTTGATTCGAGAATCACCATTTTCATGGCTGGATCTGCATATTCCCCGCCTACCTTTGCGAATGACCATTTGTAGGAACCTTTAGAGAGTTGAAATTTGCCTGCCCATTCAAATGAACCTTCTGCATGATCATCATGCCCAGCGTGATCATCATGGTCATCATGCCCAGCGTGATCATCATGGTCATCATGCCCACCATGATCAGAGTGGTCATCTACATTTATAGCACTTACACCAATTACAACTGTTTGAGGCTTACCCTCCCAATTTTTCATGCTTGGGGTCATCTCTTTCCCTAGAGTAAAAACTTTATCCGCACTGTTAAGTAATTGAGCTTGTCTTGGAGTTATTATAAAGTCATGTACATCTTGTTTTCTATCAACCAAACAAGTTACTTCATCAGAAGGTAAGGCAATAGATTTTACTAAATCGCAAGTGAGTGGCTCTACAGCTACATATGATTTTTCTTTCGCTAAAACATCTTGAGCAACTGTTGATAATAATACGGTTCCAGCTAATAAAGAGTTTTTGATAACAGAATGATTAGATCTCTTATTGCTAAAGATTACTCTTTTAAAAATTGACATTCAATAATTTTCAAATACTTCAAAATGATAATCATTTTCATGACTAATAGCAATATTTGGTATCAATTGTTATGAAATAAGTATGGATTCTTAAATATTGATAAAATAAAGGTCTAACTGACTTAAATATATTCTTTAATGGCTACTTTAATTGCAGATAATTTAACTTATTCTTATTCAAAAAAAAGCAAGCCAGCTTTAAATAAGGTTTCAGTTCAAATAAAACCAGGAACATTGACGGCTCTTGTTGGACCAAATGGAGCTGGTAAATCAACTCTTTTGAAATTATTGCAAGGACAAAATAATCCTGATATTGGAGATATAACTATTGATGGTGAAAGTTTAGTTAGAACTAGATCCCAGGTTGCACTTATGCCACAAAGAAGCTCAATGAATTGGAAATTTCCGATTACTGTTGAAAAATTAGTCTCATTAGGTCAAATAAAATATTCAAAATCAAAAAATACTAATCCATTCCAAATAAAGGCTCTTCTCGCAAATCCAAAGTCTTGGGTTAATAAATGTTGCGAATTGGAAGCAACAATGCAAAGAGTTGGCATTTCAAATCTTGCAAATAGAAGACTTGATTCTCTTTCAGGCGGACAACAACAAAGAGCACTTTTGGCTAAAACTTTAATGTCTCCTGCAAGAATTCTTCTGCTAGATGAACCATGTGCTGCATTAGATCCTCCCTCAAAAGACGATTTTCTTAAAATAGTCCGTCAACTTGCAGATGCAGGCTTAGCTCTGTTTATAAGTAGTCATGATTGGGGCTCATCTCTCAATAGTTATGATCATGTTGTTGTTTTAGATAAAACAGTTTTAGCATCCGGAACTCCCAATTCAATACAAGGCAAATTGGATGATCTCAATATTAGTTCTTTAAAAGAGAATAATACCTGTGATTAATAATATTTTTAAATTTAACTCTGAGCTTGATAACAGTTTTGGCAAAGGCCGAAATATTCAAGTGTATGAAACAAAAGTTGAAATTTTTTTGGGTTTTTCTTTGGACTATGAATATCTTTTACCGGACAACCTTCCATTTTGGAGGTTTCTCCACATTGAACACATGTCAGATGGTGAATATCTCTATCAACAGGAGTGTAAAGTACTTCACCTGTTGGAAGATGTCTAGATCGAATCAATCCATGTTTTATAAGAGTTTGAAGATTTCTATAAACTGTTGTCAACCCCATGGATTTGCCTTCGATAATCAATTGCCTATGCAATTCTTGACCACTCAATTCATCATCACATTTTTTAAGTTCTTCAAGAAGTTGCTCTTGTCTTTTGGTAATGTCAGGCTTGGTTACCATCATTTTCAAGATCTTTTAATGTCCTGCTTTTTTGATCATAACGAATCATACAATTAATGTCTTTTTTAAACAACTGGTGGTTAATTCCTTTAATAATTACTATTTTCTCTGGAATATTATGCCCAGCTATGGGAACAGTATTGATTACTCATAGAAGACTATTACAAGTAAATTTAATTTCTCATTGTGTTTTACCGGGACTAGCTCTAGCTCTAGCTCTAGGTATTCATCCCTCAATTGGAGGAGTTATAAGTGGTCTCGTTGGTGCAATTATTGCGGAGAGTTTAACTAATAAAAAAAGTGAAAATTATGAAGCGGTAATGAATACAATTCTTGCTGGCATGCTGGGTTTTGGAGTTTTACTAATTCCACTTCTTGGGATAAGAATTGATTTAGAGGCAGTATTATTTGGTGATTTATTAACCGCAAACCTTAGCGATTTGTTAAGAACAATTATTGCTTTTCTAACATTCATTTTATTAGTAACGTTCGGATATGAAAAAGTTGTATATGTCGGATTAGATCCAGAGGGCGCCTCAGCTAGTGGAATAAATGTGTCCTTATTAAACTTGGCTCTAAGTTTCACGACTGCATTAGTTATCGTTAGTTCAATGTCTGCTGTTGGAGTAATTTTAGTAATTGCATTACTTTCAACACCTACTTTATTAGGACTTGATAAAGCACAAAGTCTTAGGATTGCAATGATGAGATCTTCATTCTTTGGACTTTGTATTTCTCTATTGGGTTTTATTCTTTCAATTTTTTTTAACTTATCTCCTGGTCCTGCAATAAGTGTTATTTGCGTTGCTTCGTTAATAATTCCAAAAATTGGAAATAAATTTTAAAACTTTTTTCAAAGTTTAAATGTCCAATCAGAATTAAGGACTTCCGCTTCTGGATTGTTTTTTAAAGCCACTTCAATAGCATCTTTCTTGTTGTTTGCTATCACAACTTCATCAAACTCTTTGCCATCTTTTTTTAAACTTACTTTGAAGCGCATTGAAATATTAAAAAGTCATTTTCATCTTAAATATTATTAGAAAGAAATGAATACTTTATTGCTAAAAAATGTAATTTATTTATTGAATATTATCTAATTTTTTTGAAGCTTTTCTACTACACTCTCTTTCTCAATTTTTGCTACATCTTGAAGTCCGTTAGCATCAAACCAAGGGGCACTTTCCCAATCAAATCCTTCTCCAAAGGTATTATCGGGTGCAGCGACATACCAATGACATGATGTATCAGGAACATCTACTGCACACTTTGACCAATCAGCCTCCCATTGAGGAACTTGAACCCACATAACAGAAGCGAGAAAAATTGAAATTATAAAATTCATAATTTTTGGTTAGCAAAATTTAGAGAGATTTTTTTCACATTCTTTTCTTCTTTTCCTCCAGTATTCTTCCACTATTTGATAATTATGCTTTGCTTTAAAGCCTTCTAGATTATTATCTTTATTTTTAAAAAAGGTATGTTTTCTTTTCATAAAGTCCTCCAATCAT
>QCSX01000047.1 GCA_003209065.1 Prochlorococcus sp. AG-670-N10 | reverse complement strand
AACGAAGCTATTTCTTCTGGATTACCTTGTATTGTTAGCCAAAATTGTGGTTGTGCAGTAGATTTAATTAAAAATAATGAAACAGGTTTTGTTTTTAATCCAAACAAAAATTATGAATTACAAAAATATATGAAAAAAGTAGAAAATCTTACAAAAGATGAAGCATTAAAAATGGTTACTCTTGCCAGAACTAATTTAGAAAATTATGACTTAAATATTTTCTCAAAGAACTTAAAAAGAGCTATAGTTTTTTCAATAAACAACCCGAGGAAATCACTAATTTCATCATTAATACTTAGATTAGTTTCTAATATATGTACATAAATTTTCTTTTTAGTTTAAGCTTTTCAGAAATATTTTTTTTAATAATCCCTTTTATAATTTGCTTATGGGATATAGGAAAAAACTATAAAGATAAAAATTGGATTAATTTTTTTAAGCCAACTACATTTTTTGGAATGTTAATAATTTTCTATTGCTTGATTGGACCGATCCTTTCATCTGCCCTTGAAGATGGATCAATTTACTATCGTGGTGTCAATCATAGGGAGTTTTACGAATCTGGTTTGTTAGCAGCCTTCTTAACATATTTATCTTTCCAATTTGGTTTCCATTTTAAAAATAATTTCAAAATAAAAAAATTTGGTATTAATCAATTAAAAGGTTTTCGACTTGAAACTAAAGATTATTTATTTATTCATAAATGGGGCGAAAGAATCATCTTATTTACATTATTTATTCAATTTATTAATTATGGTTCAACCTTTATTTCAAGAATTCTTTCTACTAATGATTCATTTACTTATGCTTCGGGATTTAGCGGGTTTGCTGCTTCCTGGTTTTCAGCAACAATTAATTTCCTGATATTTGGCATACTTTTATTATTTATATGCTTATTAAACGGAATTAAAGAAAGGACTAAATTTATTTTTTACTTGGCAATAACAGTTGGATTATATTTAAACTTAGGCTTCAGATATAGATTATTATTATTATTTTTACCTATTATTTTAATTTATTTTTTTTATAAAAAAATAAAACCGAGTATTAGTATTTTACTTAGTTTAGTTTTATCATCTATGTTCCTTTTTGGATTTATTCAAATTTCTAGAGAATATGGAACTGGCTTGAATGTTGAAAAGTATCAAAACGAAATTTCACTTTATTCCAATCCAGATAGATCAATTCTGGAATATGTTTTAAAGTCTGCATTCTTCGATAGTAATGTGTTTTATACTTCTGCTGCAATTATTTATAAAACACCTCAAGAATATAATTATGTTGGACTAACGCCCATCATAAATGCAATAACAGTTCCTATACCAAGAGTATTATGGAAAGAAAAACCATCTGGGCAATATCTGAAAAAAGTTTATAAATTAATTTATGAGGGTTATTTATGGGAAGTTGGTGCAGCTAATCTTGGATTTGCAGAATATTACTTATCAGGTGGATGGATTGCCTTAATAATTACTAACTTTTTTATAGGACTTTTTTTCAAGAAAATATGGTATGCGTTTTTATTTAATTTTAATGATCCAATAGCTCAAGTAAGATATGGATTGACATTAAGCTTTTTGTATATTCTTTTTACAAGAGGATATTTACTACAATTATTATTTATATATTTTTCAATTTTTATACCTTTTCATTTTTTTTCTAATATTTGGAATAAAAGATATAGATAATGAAAATTCTACACATATCTTATTCTTATGACTTTACTGATGGTGGGATAACAACCGTTGTTAAACAGTTAATAAGAGAACAACAAAAAACCAAAATTAAAGTTGAATGGTTAGCAAGTAACCGTTTTCTGAATCCTTTTAAACGCAAAAAATTAATTAAAGAAATTTTAAAAATTAATCCTACAATTGTTCATCTTCATGGTCTTTGGAGAGTTCATACAAGAATCACTAATGATTTATTAAAAGTTGGAACCCCATATGTCATAACTCCTCATGGAATGTTGGATAAATGGGCTTTAAACCAATCACAAATAAAAAAACTTATATCTTGGTATTTATGGGAAAAGAAAGCATTACATAATAGTTCATTTATACAGGTACTTTCTTCCGGGGAACATAAAGCTATAAAAAAAATAAATTCTGCTTGGAAATGTCATCTAATTTCAAATGGGATATTTATGCCTAAAAAGAAAGACTTTAAGTTAAATCCATATCCTAAATCTTGGGAAAATAAAATTCCCAGAAATTCAAAAGTTTTACTTTTTTTAGGAAGATTTCATAAAAAAAAAGGGATTAATGAAGTAATCAAAGCATGGGAGGTTGTATCACAATATTCATATAGTAAAAATTGGTGGATTTGTTTTGCTGGCTCAGGAAATTTAAAGATCCTTAAAAATTTTGATACTCCATCAGACATCAAAAGAATTATTGTTTCTAAACCAGTATATGATTTAGAAAAAGATAAAGTATTTCGAAATTCTTCTGCATTTATTCTCAGTTCCTTTTCTGAAGGATTACCGATGGCAGCCTTGGAGGCGATGTCATATGGTATACCATGCTTAATTAGTGAAAACTGTAATCTTACTGAATCTCTAAATACTGGAGCTGCGATAAAAACTAATCCATCAGTAATTGAAATAATTGAGTCTTTAAAATATTTAATTCAAATGAATGATAAGGAGAAAAAAAGAATTTCTAAACTTGCTTATGATTATGTTTCTCTTAATCATAATTGGTCTAATATAACATCTCAATTAAATGATTTATATAGAGCAGTATGTGAAGATATCTTATGAAAATATATATTTTAAATATTAAAAGATGTTTAATATAAATAAAATATTTAAGATGAGATTTCAAAGATTAAATTTATATGTGAAGAAAAAAAATAGAGTTGCAACAATACCAGTTAAATTAATTTGGGATTTTTTCGGAAAACCTCTTTTCGCTTCCTCCTTTCCAGGAACATATTGGAGAAAGTTAATTTTAAGAATTTTCGGAGCAAAAATTGGGAAAGGAGTAAAAATAAAAACTAATATAAAAATATCCGAACCTTGGAATTTATCAATAGGAGATCATTGCTGGATAGGTGAAAATGTATGGATAGATAATTTAACTTTAGTTAGAATTGGAAATAGAGTTTGTATCTCTCAAGGGGTATATTTATGTACTGGTAATCATAACTATAAAAAAGATTTATTTAATTTGATTTTAGAAGAAATTATTATTGAAGATGATTGCTGGATAGCCGCAAAATCAACTATTGCCCCTGGATCTATATTAAAGAGAGGTTCTGTAGCATGTTTGGGTTCTGTCGTATCAGGTATACTTCAGAAAGATGGAATTTATAAAGGTAATCCAGCTAAGCTTTTAAAATCAAAAGATGATAACCTCAATTAAAATAATTGTTCCAACTTTAAATACATATTTAATTCTACCTAAGTTGATAAATTCATTAAAAATTCAAACTTGGAAAGATTGGAATTTATTGTTTATTGATGGAGATTCAACTAAAAAACATTTTAATTGGATAGAGAATTCATGTTTATCTGATTCGAGAATAAATGTTATAAAACAAGAGAAAAAATTTAAAGGGATTTATGGGGCAATGAATCAAGGTTTTCAAACTATAAAAGAGAATGAATTATTTCTTTTTTGGGGTTCGGATGATTGGGCTATATCTCCAAGTGTGTTTGAAGATGTCATGACAAAAGTAAATTCTTATAAAAATAAATTTGATCTTATTATTTGCAGAGGAAGATATATAGATTTTAAATCACAAAGAATAACAAGAAAAGCAAATTTTTTGGAAAATAAATTTTTAATATCCCTTGATAGAAAAATGTTTAAGAAAAGTCTTTTTCTAGGAATTACGCCGCCTCATCAAGCTACATTTTTTAATAAAAATTCTTTTGATAAGTTGTCAAGTTTTTCTGAAAATTTAAAACTTGCTTCAGATTTGGACTATTTTCTTAAGTTAAGTTGTGTTGACGGTATTTCAATTTTAGTTCTTAATAATGAATTAGTTAATATGTCTACAAATGGTGTTAGCTCTCAAAGAAATATTCTTAGGTTTAAAGAAGTATACTATTCATATAAAAATATATTTGGGATATTTTTTTTCGTACCTTATACCTTAAGATATATAAGAAAGATCTTAATAAGAGTTTTTAATGATATATGAATATTTATTTATTTGGAAAAACCTCTCTATCTGGAGAAGCTTTTTATAAACATTTCAATTTAAAAAAAACAAAATATCAAATTCATTCTTTTTCTAGAGACAAAAAAAATGGATATAAACTTGATCTAAAAGATCCCAATTCTTTCTCTCTTATAAATAATGATAAGTTTATATTAATTAGTTTTGCTCCTATATGGCATTTGGCTGATTTTTTAAATTACTTGTTTTATCATGAAAATTCTAAATTAATAAATCTTAAAGGGATTATTGCTTGTTCATCTACTTCTGCATTAACTAAAAGATTCGAATCTAACGCTTTTGATAAGAATCTATCAAAAAAGTTATTAATATCTGAAAAAAAGATAACATTAATAGCCGAAAAACTTAATATAAATTGCCAGATAATTAGACCAACTATGATTTATGGTTCTTTTAAAGAAATAAAGGATAAAAATATTTCTAAAATTTTATATATTATGAGACATTTAAAAATAGTTTTTCTTCCATCTGATTCAGGACTGAGACAACCTATTCATGCATTTCAATTGGCAGAAGTTATTTATTTTTTAATGTTGAAATCAATAAAAGCAAAAACTATAGTTAGTAATGATTTAATTAATTTAGGTGGGGATATTATTTTAAATTATCAGGAAATTATAGAATCTTTGAAAAAGACAGTAGGTAAAAATGATGCTGCAAAAAAATGCTTAATATGTAAAATTCCAAATAGGTTTTTTTTAATTTCTATCCTTCCAGTTATGATTTTTTCTCCGAAATCTTTTGCCGCATTATCAAGAATCTGTTCTGATCTATCTGGATTCGAGAAAGCATGTGAAATTACAAGAAATAAGCCCAGAGGTTTTCCTTACTCAAAAGATTTAAAGTAATATGAAAAATATTATTTATTTCGGATATTTTTCTTTAGGTTTATTTTCTTCTTTATTGATTTTGAAAAATGGAATTAAATTTTTTAAAAATTTTTTTCTAGATAATCCCAATAAGAGGAGCTTACATGTCAAACCTATCCCCAGTGCTGGTGGTGTATCTTTTATATTCCCTCTCTTACTTTATGATTTAATCGTCGCTTATTTTAAAAATTTTGAAGGAAGTTTCTCTTTGTCTTTATTGTGTATACCTCTAATATTTATAAGTTTTTTGGATGATTTAATAAAGGTATCTCCTAAATACAGATACCTTTTTCAATTATTTACTTCTTTTTTAATTTTAAAATTTAGTAATATTAATTTGTTTTTATTAAGTCCATTTTTTAATATTTTAATTTTAATTTTTCTAGTTATTTTTATTACCGCATCCATAAATTTTACAAACTTTATGGATGG
>QCSX01000046.1 GCA_003209065.1 Prochlorococcus sp. AG-670-N10 | reverse complement strand
AAAGACTATAAAGTTGAAATTTTAATTTCAAGTCTTCTATAGGTGTAACTGCTTCTATTCTTCTGTCTAAATTTCTTCTCATCCAGTCTGCACTTCCAATGAAGACTTCTGAATTGTTGTTATTGAAAAACCAAAAAATTCTAGAATGTTCAAGAAAATGCCCAATAATACTTGTGACAGTTATATTTTCACTTAAATTCTTCCTTTGAGGATATAAACAACAAATTCCTCTTACAATAAGATTTATTTTAACTCCTGTTTGAGAAGCCAAATAAAGTAATTGAATAATTTCTGGGTCAACTAATGAATTCATTTTTGCAATAATTTCACCTTTTTTTCCCTGTTTAGCATTTTTAATTTCTCTATTTATCAAAAATATAAACTTGTTTCTTAATGATGTTGGGGATACTAATAATTTCTGATAAGTCTTTTGTTTGGAAAATCCCGATAAGTAATTAAATAGTTCGATTAAATCTGATGAGATATCAGGATCTGTTGAAAGAAATCCTATATCTGTATAAAAGCGAGAAGTGTTTGAATTGTAATTTCCAGTTCCTATATGAAAATAATTTCTTAATCTTCCTTTTTCTTTTCTAACTACTAATGCAATCTTTGTATGCGTTTTAAAGCCTAGTATTCCGTAAACGACATGAATCCCAGCCTGTTCAAGCTGTTTTGCCCATTGGATGTTATTGTCTTCATCAAATCTTGCTTTGAGTTCTACAAGAGTCATTACTTCTTTTCCATTTTCAGCAGCTCTCATTAAAGCTTCAATAATTGGAGAATCCTTTGAAACTCTATAAAGAGTAATTTTAATAGCTAATACAAGTGGGTCTTCAGCAGCTTTATTGATAAATTCTTCAACAGATGTTTTGAATAAGTCGTATGGGTGATGAAGAAGTATATTCTGTTTTCTAAGAATGCTGAAAATAGAATTAAAGTTTTTATCTTTAGAAGAAATTAATGATTTCAATAGTGGATGTGTCTCTCCAATTAATAAATTTTCTCTTAAATCCTCGCGATTAACTTTTGTGAGAAAATTGAGATCATCAAGCCCTAATAAGCTTTTACAAAAGTATATATATTCTTCTGCTATGTCAATGCTCTCGATTAGTAACTTTAAAATATTTTGTGGTATGTTTTTTTCTACTTCTAATCTGACTACATCTCCACCTAATCTTCTTTTTTGTAAGCTTTGTTCTACGGCAAGCAGTAAGTCGTCTGCTTCAAGTTCTTTTAATTCTAAATCTGCGTCTCTTGTGACTCTAAAAAAAGAATAATTTAAGCATTCCATTCCATTAAATAAGGAATTGACATTATTTCCAATTAAATCTTCAACAGTAATAAAGAAGTGCTCTTTTTCATTGGTAGTTTCAATAATTTCATTTGGAATTAGTATAAATCTACCAATATTTTTTGTAGGGATTTTAATTCTTACAAATTGATTTTTAGATTCTTCTCCATCATTAATCAGAGCAGCTAAATTAAGACTTAGATTACTAATAAAAGGGAATGGGTGTGCGGGATCAACAACTAATGGTGTTAATAAAGGAAAAATTGATGTTAGGAAATAGTTGTTGCACCAATTTTTTTGATTTTCATTAAGCTCATAATACTTTTTAATGAAAATACCTTCATTCTGAAGCTCATCATTTAATTCATTATTAAAATAGTTTTCTTGGAGGTTTGTGAGGTTTTTTACTTCTTCATTTATTTTCTTTAGTTGTTCTTTAGGGGTTAGTCCATCAATACTTTTTTTCCTAATTCCTGCTTCAACCTGTGCTTTTAGTGATGCAACTCTAACCATAAAAAATTCATCAAGATTATTACTGAAAATTGAAAAAAATTTAATTTTATCTAGTACTTTATAATCTTTCTCCATCCCTGTAAGAAGCACTCTTTTATTAAAGTCGATCCAACTTAATTCTCTATTAATAAAATTGTTAGCTTCGTATTTCATTAAAGGGATTATATTTATTAATTATAAGAAATATTGTTATTTTTTCCTTCAGCAATAAGGTAAATCATAAAAAGTAAAATAATTGATCCTGCAATAAATGGTGCTTTTGGACCAAAATCATCATAAACTCTTCCAGCCATTCCGATACCTAAAACCCCACCAAGACTTTGAAGACCTTGCAAATTACTTAATATAGAGCCCTGATTATCCCCATCTAATTTCTTTGATATTAATGCTCTTAATGTAGGTGTAATTAAACCCGCACCTACAGCTAAGAATGAAACAGCAGAATAAATATTTACTGTCGCATTTTCTTGAGGGGTAGTTATCAAAAGAAAACATGCTAAGAGAATAAAACCTGAACCAATTAAAGTAATTTTCATTTCTCCAAATTTTTTTACTAGAGGACCAATTAGCCCACCTTGTACAATAATTGCTATCACCCCCACAACTACAAGAGTTCCACTGGATGCCTTAGTTGTCCAATTCAGGGACTCTTGAAGGAAGAAAATTAAAATATTTGTTAGTCCAGTAAAAGCTATGAAATATATAAAAAAAGCTAGAGATAATTTTCTAATTTTTTCTTCTTTAAATACTTTAAATAATTGTTTTAGAGGATTTTTTAAAATTTGAGTTGATTTATTTAATTCGTTTTGAGGCTTGGTTTCTGGTAAATAAAAGAATACTAGTATGAAGTTAATAATTGGAATTATTGAAGCTATTATTACTGGAATAATGAAATTATTATTTGTATTTTTAGCAAAAATAACAACAAATATATTACCCAAGAAGAAACTTAATCCAAATGCGACTCCAATAAGTCCAAATGTTTTTGCTCTTTTTTCAGGACTAGAAATATCTGCAAGAATAGTAGTCGCTGTTGCAGCAGTTCCACCACTTAGACCGTCAATAAGTCTTGCTATAAATAATAAAAATAAGGGGATAGTCGCTAGTGAAGTTGACCAATCAAATAAAACTGTAAATGATAATATTGATATTCCGATGATTGAGCCCGTTATACAAAACAAAGTTACAGGTCTTCTTCCATATCTATCACTCATAAGCCCAATAAAAGGCGAAGCCGTAAATTGTGCTAATTGATAAGTACAAGAGAGTAAACCATAAGTACTAGCTTTTGAGTCAAATAGTAAAACAAAAGAAGGTAAAATTGGTAAAAGAATACTTTCGCTTAATCTATCATTTAGAAGAGTTACAAAAGCACTGAATAAAGTAAATTTTCTACTTGGCTTGAATAAACTTTTTTTCACGATATTTATCTACAATACAATTTTCTTTTACTACCATACTTGTTAATGGAGATTAATGTGCCCGGTATAGTTTATTTAGTTGGAGCAGGTCCTGGTGACCCTGAGATGCTAACTTTAAAAGCCTTACGACTTATCAAAAGTTGTGATGCTTTGGTTCATGACGCGTTAGTTTCTCCCCAAATCATAAAGGAGACTAATAAGAAAACTGAAATATTTAATGTAGGTAAAAGGGCTGGATTGTGTTCTGTTCCTCAGGCTGATACTAATTTACTTATTGTGAAATTAGCAAAAGAAGGAAAGAATGTTGTAAGGCTTAAAGGAGGTGATCCTTTTGTTTTCTCACGAGGCGGTGAAGAAGTATCTTTTTTAGAAAAAAATGGGATCTTAGTTGAAATTGTCCCTGGGATAACTTCTGGAATAGCTGCTCCTTCAAATTTTGGGATCCCATTAACTCATCGAGAAGCAGGAAGCTCTATAACTTTTGTCACTGGACATGAAGATATTAATAAAGATAAAAAGAATGTTAATTGGAGATTGTTAGCTAAATCATCTGACGGTTTAGTAATTTATATGGGCATGAGAAATATAGAATTTATTGTTAAAGAATTACTTATAGGCGGTTTGGATGAAAATACTAAATGTGCTGTTATTCAAGAAGCAACTTTAAATAATCAAAAATGTTTAATCTCAGAATTAAAGAATTTAGCAGAGACAATAAGTAATAAAGGTTTCTCTTCGCCATCGATTATCGTTATTGGAAGTATTGTTGGTTTTAAAGTTAATAACTATATAAATAAGCTATCTGATGCTTTTTTTACCAGAAAGAAATAATCTTACTTATACAATAATTCCCAGAAATACTTTGGATCAAAATTTGTTGTAAATTCTATATCATTAACTCTATTAATTTGCCTACAAGATAAACTATTAATTGCAATTAAAATATCATCATTGTAAAATTTAGGTAAGATCAATTCTTCCTTAATTATTTTTAATTTTATAGCTTTTTTAACCATAATTCCCTGAAGACATCCACTTTCTTTTCTTGGTGTCATCCATATATTATTTCTTTTCAGTAAGATATTAAAAGTACTACCACAACATAATTCATCATCAGTATTTAATATTAAACAATCATCAAATAATTTTTTATTAGCTTCTATTAGTACTTGTATTGATTGATTATATGAGAGAGTTTTACATTGATTAATTAAACTATATTGATTTCTTTTTTCTGTTTGACTAATAAATGTACTTATTGGAGAAAAACTAGGTTTTATAATATAAAATTCAATCCATAAATTATTTTTATAATCTTCCTGTTGATCTTTATTAATTCTAATTGATCTGCCTTTATTCAAGCCTCTGCTGTAGTTAATTCTAATTGATCCTAATTGATCGTTTTTAAGAGATAATTTTTTAATACCTAGACTAATAATGTTTTTTAAATATGATTTATTAATATTCAAATTCATATTTAAAATCCTACTGCTATTTTCTAGTCTTTGAATATGCTCATCTATCAAAATAGCATTATTATTTTTTATTAAAAGAGTTTCGAATATTCCATCGCCAAACTTTAGCCCTCTATCATTTGCTGAGATATAAATATTTTCAATATCTAGCCATTTATTTTTATGCCAACCTATACTCAGTTTCATTTCAATGAATCTATTAAAGGCAAAAGTTTCCACTTTAGTTCTTCTGTTTCATTTTGAGGATCAGAATCACTAACTATTCCGCAACCAGCAGATATATTAATTTTTTTATTTTTTACTATAAATGATCTTATCAATATATTGCTATCAAACTCTCCATTCCAGTCAACTTTTATAAAAGATCCACAGTAAGGCCCTCTTCCGTGTTTTTCTATTTCAAATAGCCTTTGGCATGAACGTAATTTTGGAGCCCCAGTTATTGAGCCGCCAGGCCAGCAAGCTATTAGTAAGTCAACCCAGCTTTTATCCCTTTTTAGTTTTCCTCTAATAACAGATGTAAGATGATGTACTTTTAAGTAACTCTCAAGTTTTAATATTTCTGGTACCTCAATACTTCCTATTTCGCATACTTTACTTAAATCGTTTCTTAAGAGGTCCACAATCATAATATTTTCAGCTCTATCTTTTTCATTAGTTATCAAATCTATGGCATTTAATGCGTCTTGATTTTTATCTTGGTGTCTGGATCTTGTTCCTTTGATAGGTCTTGATTCGACATATCCTTCTTTGTCTATTTTTAAAAATCTTTCAGGTGAAGTTGATAATACTGCTTCATTGATTCCCTTTGAATTATTTATTATTATCCCTCCAAAAGGGGCTTGCATTTTTCTTCTTATTTTTAAATATATGCTTAAAG
>QCSX01000045.1 GCA_003209065.1 Prochlorococcus sp. AG-670-N10 | reverse complement strand
CATATATATTTTTCTTAGCTGCAGTTGCTTTGCAATTAATATATTTAGATTTGAAAAGTATTTTTTTGCGAGCATTTCTTATTAAAAAACTTTTAAGCATTACTTTACTTACATTTTTAATGAGCTTGTCAATTTATTCATCTTATTTTCGTTTTGATCCACTTAAAACTGATGAAATTCCATTAAATATTAGAGAATTTGTTGCTAAAAATAATACTAATACCATATCTTTGGTTGATTGTGATACTCATTATTTATACAATGATTTTTCAAAAATAAGAGCTACATATAATAAAACAGATCCTCAAACATATGTTCCAATAGATTTTTTAGGTACAAGATTATTAGTTACCCAAAGCATTAAAGTAATAGAAAATTTTTCATACGATTTAAAGAGAGGCGATGAGCTCATAACTGAATATAAAGATGTTAAGATCACGCTTGTTGAAGATCCTTACTTTAAAGAAAGTAATATATTTTTTGATTCTATGAATTTTGACAAAAATTCTTCTTTATATGGACAAAGAGATAATGTATATAGTAGAGCTAATAGCGTATATATTTTTCCAATAAAAGTAGTTTCCTCCAGGCAAAAATTATTATCTTGAGAAAAATAAAATTTAATTATCAGATGTCTGCCATTTTTAAAAAAATCCCTCTTCTAGATAGGTGGATTATATCAAAATTATTACCTATATTATTTTTTGCAATTTCTGCATTTACTATCGTATCTCTTTCAGTAGGGGTTATGTTCGACCTCATAAGAAAAATTGTTGAGTATGGATTACCTCTCTTAATAGCATTAAAAATCTTTGTTTTAAGCTTGCCTGGATTCTTGGTTATTGCATTTCCTATGTCAGTTTTACTTTCATGTTTGCTAACATATGGCACTCTTTCCTCAAATTCAGAAATATTAGCTCTAAAAAGTATAGGAATTAATAATTATCGAATAGTTTTACCGTCTTTGCTTCTAGCAGTATTTATGACATTTCTTACATTTACTTTTAGTGATAATTTAGTACCCATTTCAAATCGTGTAGCAGCTGATTTATTGCAAAATAGTTTGGGTAAATCAATGAGAAAAGAGCAAGGGAAATACAATATATCATTTTCGAAATATGGATCAATTATGGATAGTAATACTAATAAACCTATTGATGGAGCATCTCATTTGACTCATATTTTTTATGCAAGAAGATTCTTAAAAAAGATTATGTATGATGTTACGGTTATTGATTTTTCAAAAAAAGGAACAAAAATATTAATAACCGCTAATAAAGCTTCATTTAATGATGAATTAAGTAGTTGGGAATTTAATAATGGAAAGATAATGGCTACTGAGGATTTGGGATCAGTCTCAACTATTTTATTTGATACTTATATTTATCCATTAGATAATGGTCCATCTAAATTAGCTGAAATACCTCGTGATGCAGACAATATGACAATATCTGAAGCTAGAAAAGCGCAGGAAATGTATGAGATGTCGGGGAATATAAAAGAATCTAGAAAGATGAAAGTAAGAATTTATGAAAAAATGACATTACCTATGTCTTGCATTGTTTTTTCTTTAATAGGAAGCACTCTTGGAATAAAACAAAATATTAGATCTTCAAAAAGTCAGGGCTTTGGTATAAGTATTATACTTATTTTCTTATATTATTTAACTTGTTTTGTTTTTAGTTCGATAGGAGTTATTGGCTTAATCACTCCATTTCTTTCCGCTTGGATCCCTGTAGTTATTTTTTTAGGTTTTGGAACCTTACTATTGTGGAGATCTAATAGGATTTAGTTAAATACACTAGAAATTATAGCGATATTAAATTTCAAGCTTAAATTTATTCTTATCGGGCTTTTTTATTATTGCGATAAAACTTGTTCTCCCAATTAAAAAGAAATAAAATAGTAATAATACAAAAGGGTATAAGAACGAAATCTAGGGACATTCTATATTTAATCTGTAATCTATTTTTAGCAATATTATTTTATTTTGACAGGTAAATTCTAAAAACAATTTGTGAAGTCTATTCCAAACACACTATTTAAAGTTATGTGAAAATTAAATTACTCATAAAAAATTTGTTTTTAAATCAAATAGAAAATAGCAAGCTATTATCTAGAAACAATTTTATTTGTGTTCTATATTAAAAAGAGTTTGCTTGTATCCCTACTAGCAAACTCTCATGACGTTTAAGTTAAATTCAAATTGGCTAACTTAACCAGCTAAGCACTTCCTATATGCTTATTAACATGATAATAAGTAAAATTACTTAGCGTGAGTATAAATGCTTATATTTTTCGGGAGCTGCTGTTTTTAAAGCCTTCAGATTATGTTAAGAGCTAATGAAAATCCATACCCGTGAACTTTTGATAATCAAAGCTATGCAAAGCTTTAGATTGAAATATACGTAGATTTTTGATTATTAAAAACTCTTTTTAATAATGAAAATAAAGAATCTATCCTAATTTTTTAGCTTCAAAAGATCAAATACGAAGTTGTATTAACTCAATTTGACTATCCATTAGTTTTCTTGATTTCGTCAAGGAAATAAAAAAGGATTAACTAAATAAGTCAGTGCAATTTTGCGCTTATGTTTGAAAGGATTCTATTAGATATGATTGGAAATTCCTTCTTTTAATACTGATGTTTGTAATCCTTAAAAGACTGATTCAGTCTAGTTCCAAGATAGGTTAATAAAATTAGCCAAAATACGATTTCCAATCCGAGGTTGGTCATTTAATTTTCCTCCAATTATTTGGTTCGACTTTAATATACTATTTATGATTCCGATAGAGTTTTCATATTGATTAAAAACAAGATTTACTTAGATAATGGTTGTATTAATTAAACTTTCATACTATTTATACCTGAACTAATGAAGTTGATTTAGGGAACGGAATTTCCATTATTGCAATGGTTATAAATAATCTAGTACACATCAAAATTAACGTGCCCAAAAGGATTCACATACTCAACTATTTTTTTTACAATAGTTGTTCAGTTTTGGAAAAAAAGAAAAAAGATCTTAAAATTTTTGAGATTAAAACACTAAAATTTTCTTTCTTATATTTTATTAGAAGTTAAATACTCATTTTCATATACCGTCTTCATCGTCACCGAAAGGATTGTATCTAATATCCCAGAATAGAACTACTACCGTAGAGAAGATTAGTAAGCTAAAGACTACTTGAGAAGAAGGATAGATCATTTTATCTATTTATCCTGTATGCAATAAAAACCAAGAAGGTAAGAAGATTAAAAATAATAAATAATGGAATAAATTGGTGAGCTTTTAAGCCAAAAGCCAAATATTTGTTGTTTGCATTCATTTTTATATGATTTTTAAAAAACTAATCAAATTGTTTAATAATAAAATTAAAAAACTTTTAAATTGATCTTATTATTTTTTGATTTAAATAAATTAATAGAATATTAGGCAAATAAAGTAATCAGTATAATTTGCAAAAAAAAACCAGATTGATGAATCAATCTGGTATATGAGATCTCATAGAGATGTTTATATAAATCCTGGGAGGATTTGCCCAGTAGTAAGATATGCTCCGACAAGGGCTACGAAACCCATCATTGCAAATCTACCATTCAGCTTTTCAGCTACAATTTTTTCTTTTTCAATTAATTTTGTTTCGTTCTTGATCATTAAAACCAACCAGGAATAATTTGGCCAGTAGTTACGTAAGCACCTACAGCTGCTACGAAACCTAACATTGCGGCCCAACCATTAAAACGTTCTGCTTCAGGAGTCATTTTTTTAAAGAATTATTTATATTAATAAATATAACACATATATATATGTTTGTAAAGAAAAAACCTGAATTTATAGGATTAAGATTTTACAAGGCACACTTCCGTGCCATTATTGACACATTAAGCACTCGCCTATCTTTTTTGTTAAATACTAGGGATGTCAAAAACATTTTTTTACAACAGCTGATTTCATGCCGACGAGGAGTTATATAGACAAGTAAAAATATATTATTTTAGTGAAATTCAAAAATTAAGCAGCCTATCCTTCCTTGTTTAGGGATATCATAGGCTTCAGGATGAAGCGGGAATAAAATTAATATCCTACTTATTCAAAATCGAAAGGTATTGATGTCTGCATGACTTGTTTGAAATTTGATTACTCAGGTAAAATAAGTTTTGGTTCGTTTCTTTGTTGAACTGGGATCACAAAATAATTAGTTAAGGTCAACATTTAACTCATTCTTTCGAGCTTTATCAAAAAAGCTAACGTTGGGTTACTAAAAAACTTGTTCACAAATTTCAAGCCGTACGATAAAACCTAATTTAATTAAAAAGAAAATTTCCAAGGAAAATATAAAAGAATCAATTTATAATACTTCAGATTATTAGCTGAATTTCTTAATGGTTTGTTTTTTCTTATTGAGGAACAAAATTTCATGAATTATAAGGAATTAGTTGATCAATTTTCCTCAAATATATTTAAGGAATGTGGAAAGATGGAGAGTCTTTATTCATGTATTGAATAAGAAATTATCTAGAACAAATGCATGATCAACAACTCAAATCAATGTTTATAAATGAATAATATTTTTGAGTTATATCTTTAAATAGCTATATGTGATTTTTCCCTCTTGTAAAGTCCTATATCTTTACATTTTTATTCTAATTAATTAATGCATAAATTTATTTTGTAAGATCTCTTTCTGTTTTCCCACTTTCTATATTTAGCTAGCAAAGGAATTATCTTATATACATTTAATATTATCATTCAAATGATCTAAATATTCAAAAAAATTGATACCTTTTTAGGTCATGGAATTTCTTCAAAATATTTTCCAATTAATTCAAAAAGCTTATCTAATAATTATTTTGTTAAAGAAGTCAGAAACAGGAGATTATTTCACTTCCATTTTTATTGAAAGTAAATTAAAAGCTATTTAAAGCTTAGACTTCTCATCATATTTAGTTTGAAGTTTTGCAGCTTTATGTAGTAAACCCACTGCTTCTTTTCTCCCAGTTGCAATTGAAGCTTGATGCAATAAATCTGCGTACTTTTTGTCTAGTTTTTTCATTAAATTTCATATGTTTTTAATTCAGGCTTGATAAGAATATAAGAATTAAAATTTAATCTAAGAAAGATCAAAATACTTATTTATCTGAAAGTTTTTGACACTTGCATGAGGGATTCTTTTAGAAATTCTTTGGCTTGGTCAATATAATTAATTTTATCTCTACCTGAGATACTAGCATTATACCATTAATACCTTTATAACTGTGATTTGAGTACGAGTTAATAAATTTTTAGTCAAAAATTTAATAGATTTCTGAGGATTTGATTTATAGAAAAGACAAGTTTTTAAATTGTTTATAAATATATAGCGACCCTATATACTTATTAAAAGTACATCTAAAGCAGTTAATCAAATATAGATCAATATTTTCTAGATTATATTAAAGACACTTGTTTATATTCTTCTCGTTTTTAGTAACCAGATTCTTACCCTTGGGCATTTATAAAATATTTATGAGCTACTTATTTATAAAACAAAAAAATCCTCATTTGATGTAAATTTTAACTAATATTAAACCAAGAGTTA
>QCSX01000044.1 GCA_003209065.1 Prochlorococcus sp. AG-670-N10 | reverse complement strand
ACTGAAAATGTTGTAACTCAATTAAAAACTATAATTCCAATTTTGGTAGATCATCCTTCATTCACAAAAGCTTTAGGAAAAAAAGGACGTGCAAGAGTAATTGAAAGATACACAATTAAAAAAAATATAGAGACTCTTGAAAAAGTCTATTTAGATTCTATTAAAGTATTAAATAGTTAACTAAAATCCTTACTTCGATTACTCGCAGAAATCACTGATTCAATTAAAGCAGATCTTAAACTCTTATTTTCTAAAACCCTTAACGCTGATATTGTTGTACCTCCTGGAGAAGTTACCATATTCTTAAGCTCAGCAGTTGTTAAATTAGTATCTTTTATTAAACTAACAGTTCCTAAAATCATCTCCATTACAAGTTCTTCTGAAAGTTTTTTTTGTAATCCGCCGCTTAAACCACCGTCACTTAAAGCTTCAATGATTAAAGCAATTATTGCAGGTCCCGAAGATGTTAATGCTAAAAAAATATCGAGTAAATATTCAGGAAATTCATAAATTTTACTAGAGTTTTCAAATAGTCTTATTGTAAATGTCTTCTGATCTTCAGTAATTTCATCTCCCCAGGAAATTCCAGTTAAACCTTTACCAATTGTTATTGGGATATTAGTAACGCTCCTAACGCATTTATGATTTGGAAATCTTTTTCTAAGATTTTCTAAAGAAACACCAGCTAAAATTGAAACCAATAAATTTCCTTTATTTTTATTTACTTCAATTATATTTTTAAGTTGTTGAGGTTTTACAGAGAGCAGTTTAACTTGACAATCCCATATAATCTCCGAATCTTTAGAATTTGCCTGAAAAATATTAATGTCATATTTATAATTTTTTTTAATATTTTCTAAACTTTTTTTTGTATTTACTAAGCAATAAACATCCTCTGGCTTTAGTAACTTCTTATCAAATAGCGGTGTGATTATAGCTTTTGCAATATTTCCAAAACCAATAACTGCGATTTTATTAGTCACAGATTAATTAAGAAAATGCCGATAGTTTAGACTCTCCCCAAGCAGGTTCTGGGGTTGTATTAGTTTCTAGATTATATGGAGATGTCTTTTTGCTTGAAACATTAGAAGGAGATGCCTCTTCAGGGAAAGAACTAGTTACGTTTACACAACTAGGGGCAAAAAGGAAAATACTCTCCCCAACTCTTTCTTGGTGTCCATCTATTGCATATGTACCTCCTGCAACAAAATCAACAGCTCTTTGTGCTTGATCAGGCTCCATCATAGTCAAATTTAGAATTACAGTCTTTCTCTCTCTTAATGCCTGAATGGCTTGAGGCATTTCATCAAAACTTCTTGGTTCCATCAAGCTGACTTCAGAAGATGAATTAGAGATACCTGGCATTCCGACTACATTTGATGATCTATTATTATTCATAAACTCAAATGGATTTGAATTTGAAAGGGCATTCGAGTTTTTTTGATTTTGTTTGAAATCATTTATACCATTCAATTCATCCTCTGATGCATAATCCAACTCATCGAAGTCATCATCCAAATAATCATCACCTGCAACAACTGCCTTTAATCGAGAAATAAGTGACACCTTTTAAATCCTCTTGAAATTGATAACTAAGGCCAAAAAACCTTAAGTAATAAATCCATCTTTTATGAATGAATAAACTACCTATACTTAAATAACGTTAGTTATTGTTAACCGCAAGTTTAAAGACAGGATTTTTATAAAATATAATTAATTCAATTACTAATATGATCTATTCCCAAAGATAATGGATCCTAATCTTAACCAAGTAGAACCTGCCTCAACCGCTTCCTCCCAGTCCCCTGACATTCCCATTGAGCAATCATGAAGTTTAAGTGAATCTGCAAGGTTGCGGCATTTTTTAAAAAGTTTAATATTTTCTGCCGAACTCAAACCTTTTGGGTTGATAGTCATTAGGCCTTTAATTTTTATACTTTTAAACTGTTTAATATGATCCCACTTTTCTATCAATACTTTGGGATCAAAACCTCCTTTATTTGGATCATCACTTAATTTGACTTGCAACATTATTAATGGATTTTTCTTTTCTTCAAATGAAACATTAGAAATCTTTAATAACTTTTCATATGAGTCTACAGAATGTATATACTTAAAATTTTGAACTATTTTTCTTATTTTGTTACTCTGAACTCTTCCAATGAAATGCCATTTTATATTTGTAAAATTTTTTAACAAAAGTTGCTTCTCAATAGCTTCTTGAAATCTACTTTCCCCAAAATCTTTTTGCCCTTGATTATTAATAATTTTGATTTCTTCACTACTAAAACCCTTACTCACAGCAAGTAAATTTACATTAAGGGGTAATTTCTTTTTTATTTGCAAATAATTTGAATTATCCAAATTTTATAAAAAAGTTTGTCTAAATAAATTCTCCCATTTTGGAAAATCATCTGATCCTTGTCTTCTAGCTCTTTGCAAGTTTAATTCAGACTGATTTCGAGCATCTAAATATGGGATAACTTCAAAAAAAACTTCTCGTTGTTTAATTTCTACTAAAAAAAACATTTTTTGTGCGTATAAAGTCGCATAAATATCCTTTCCCTCATTTCCCGGAGAAACTTGATATAGCATCCCAAATGTCGGATGATTTAAATAACGCTCTGAACTCAAACTTTAATATTATGTTATTTACAATGCACCATACTGTTTTCTAAGAAAAATTGCTATGCAAATAAAACATATCGATAATGAATTAAAAATAAAAGTTTGATAATTTTTTTTATCAAAGGTTTGGAATCTATTAGTTTTTATAAAGATATTTTTTTTAGAAAGTAACGAATCAGCTCCCTGATCGATTCTTAAGAATATATTTAAAAATAGTCTTTCAAACAGTATTAATAAAACATTAATAGATTTCTTAAAACCTAAACTTCGAAGATTTATTGATCTTACTGATACTGATTTAAGTATATTTTGGAATTCTTCTTGGATTAAAGGAATAAAGCGCAAACCTAATAGTAATTGAAATAGCCATTTATCAATAGGTAATCCAACTTTTCTCAAAGGATTCAGAAACCAACTTAATGCCCAGACTATATCCTCTTGTAATGTTGTTAAAAGCATCAAATTCACACTATGAATCACTGTAAATATTAAAGTTGATGTTTTTATTCCTAATTCAAATGCTTTCCTTGATAAGTTATAGGGACCTAGAGTTATAAAACCTATTCTCTTAGATGGGATTTCAAAAATATTCCATTTTTCCTGACTTTCTAAAATTAAATTCAATTCATTCGGATCTCTTAAAGGGCTATCAAGAGATTGAATATCAGAAGAGGCTATTAAAGATAGAAATCCAATTAATAATGATAATCCTAAAAGAAAGACCAGTGATCGCCACCAGACTCTAGACGGTAATAAACTTATAAAAGTAATGCCTATCAAACAAATAACTAAACTTAATCTCCACAATGGTCCTGCCCATATTGGAGTAATCAGAAAAATCGATACCGCAATTATCTTTAATCTAGTGTCGACAATTCTTAACCAACTTCTATTACCATCAACATATTGTCCAATAGAAAATTTAGTAAGAATATTCATTAATCTTTTTGAATAATATTAATATTCTTTCTTGATATCTCCTTATCTAGATCTCTTTGCTGCTTCCCTCTCCAGAGTAAAATTATTGGAGAGCCTTCAAACCCAAGATTTAATCTAATCTGTTTTTCAATATATCTTCTATATGTTATCCCAAATAATTTCGGGTCATTTACAAAAAGAGTAAAAGTTGGGGGCTGGTTTTTTACTTGAGTACCATAGTAAAGTCTTCCTTGTTTGCCGCTTCTCTTCGTTGGTGGACTTTTCCATCCAAGAGCCTCCTTGAGAACTTCATTAACAACTGATGTTGTAACTCTCATTCTATGTTGGGTTACAGCACTAAAAGCATGATCAAAAATATTTTTTACCCTTTGACCAGTCAAAGCTGATATGAAAATCATTTTTGACCAATGCAAAAAATATAATTTTGATCTAAGTTCTTTTTCTACTTCATAGATCGTGGAATTATTTTTCTCTACAAGATCCCATTTATTCACAACAATTACACATGCTCTACCTTGCTCTTCTATTCGCCCCGCCAATTTCTGATCTTGATCAGTCACACCATCCGTAGCATCTATAACTAAGACGCAAACATCACTTCTATCAATAGATTTAAAAGCTCTATTAATTCCAAAAAATTCAGTTCCATATTTAACATTTTTTTTTCTTCTTATTCCTGCAGTATCAACTATTTTCCAAAGATGAGAATCTTTCTTGATAAGAGTATCTATTGAATCAGTTGTTGTCCCACTTATGTCACTAACTATTGCTCTTTTTTCTCCGCAGATAGCATTTAGCAAACTAGATTTACCAACATTTGGTCTCCCAATAATCGACATCATTATTTTATCTTCTTTGTCCTCAACATTAAGATCTTCAGGAAGTTCATCAATAACAAGGTCTAAAAGATCACCTGTTCCAGAGCCATGAATAGCAGATACAGGATAAGGTTCACCTAAACCTAATTTCCAGAATTCAGAGGCCAAAGAAATCCCTAAAGATATTGATTCACATTTATTTACTGCAACAATTGTTTTACAAGCTGAATTCCGCAACCATTTTGCTATTGATAAATCTCCATCAGTGACTCCTTGATTTCCATCAACCACAAATAAAGCAAGAGAAGCCTCTTCTAATGCCAAAAAAACTTGAGTACGAATTTCAGGAAGGAATTCACTATCGTCTTCAAAAACTAGTCCTCCCGTATCAACAACTTGAAATTCCTTCCCACCCCAAGATGCGTTTTGATAAGTTCTATCTCTAGTAACTCCAGGCTTATCAAATACAATTGCATCATTACTTTGGCATAACCTATTGACCAAAGTAGATTTCCCAACATTAGGTCTTCCTATTATTGCTATTGATGGGAGAGTCAATTATGCCCCTTAAAAATTTAGATCTATTACAACTATACCCTCAATACTATCTTTTACTTTAAACAAGAAATTTATTTGATTTCAGGGTCTCCATTATGTCCATTTAAAAAATTAGACGGCGGAGAAGATAATATTGGTAACTTATCATGATCTTTAAGCATAAAGTTAGATTCAATACACGAAAAAATCAACCAGTTAACGGCTATTGCTCTTCTAGTTCTTCTTGGATATAGTTCGTTGATCTTATAACCTTTAAAATCAAGTATTTTTTTTAAATTTTGTTTATGAGCCTTAGGTATTGAACGAGTCAAATGAATTGAGGCACTCCTCTCTGAAATTATTTGAGGAGCCTTATTATATTCTTCTGACCAATAGGAAGGTGTATTTTTACTTGAGGTCCAAGCTTCGATAGAATTTTTTTTAATATAAAAAAGTCTCTCCCAAACCAATTCACAAACGAAAACGTCACTAACCTTATCATCAAGAATTAAAAATAATAATTTTTTACTTAAAGGCCAAGTAAAAGTTTCTTCTAGGAAAGAATAATCTTTTTTAGTCATCATCAAATCTCATAAGAAGTAAAGAGAAATAAGGTACTTTTTTCAGTTCAAATTTAGAAACCTCCTCAACAATTTGGTCAGGCATTCCAATGTTTATTGCAATAACTGATTTACTAGTAATATCTTCTTTCTTTAATAAATTTCTAACCCACTCCCATCTCTTGCCAATTTTCATCAAGACTAAGACACTTTTCTTTTCTCTATTAAAGCTTATTAAGTCAACTAATTCTTGTTTATTGGAGGGGCATTCTTTGATAATTAAGGTCTCGCCTTTTTTTGCTAAATTAAAATTACTTAATGCTGCTGCCGCTGAAACAGATGATATCCCAGGAATAGTTCTTGTGATTATTTCAGGGTAATTATTTTTTATTATTCTCAAAATATTTGATGAGCTTGCAAAAAGTGAAGTATCCCCGAGGCAA
>QCSX01000043.1 GCA_003209065.1 Prochlorococcus sp. AG-670-N10 | reverse complement strand
TAGATTGAAGAACTGAGATATTTGGGATATTGCCCCTCTACAAGTTAGATTGGGTTAAAGATAAATTCTCTTACTGATTAGCTAATAGAAACAAATGGCTGTATCTAGTCAAACAAAAGAAACAATTCTTGTCGCTGATGACGAGGCAAGCATTAGAAGAATTCTCGAGACTCGTCTATCTATGATTGGTTACAAAGTAGTAACTGCTTGTGATGGTAAAGAAGCATTAAAGTTATTCAAAGATTATGATCCTGATTTGGTTGTACTTGATGTAATGATGCCAAAATTAGATGGATATGGAGTTTGTCAAGAATTAAGAAAAGACTCAGATGTTCCTATCGTCATGTTGACTGCATTAGGCGATGTTGCAGATAGAATAACAGGATTAGAATTAGGTGCTGATGATTATGTTGTTAAACCATTTAGTCCAAAAGAGTTAGAAGCTAGGATTAGGTGTGTATTAAGACGAATAGATAAAGAACAACTTCCTGGAATGCCAAATTCAGGTTTAATTTTGGTTACGGATATTAAAATTGATACAAATCGAAGACAAGTTTTTAAAAGTGACGAAAGAATCAGGTTAACTGGAATGGAATTTAGTCTTTTAGAGCTTTTAGTCAGTCGTTCAGGAGAGCCATTTAGTCGAGGAGAAATTTTGAAAGAAGTTTGGGGCTACACACCTGAAAGACACGTAGATACGAGAGTAGTGGATGTTCATATATCTAGATTACGATCAAAATTGGAAGCTGATCCTGCAAATCCTGAATTAATTCTCACAGCAAGAGGAACAGGATATCTTTTTCAGCGAATAGTCGATATATCTCCATTTGACGGTAAATAGATGGAAAAAGATTCTTCTAATAAAAAGTCTAGAGCTATAAGAAGATTAGTTATTTGGTATAAAAGAAATTCTGCTGTGACATCAATTGTTGATTCTGCTGCTAATTCTGCTGTTACTGCAAGTAATGTAGCGGGTAATGTAGTCTCTAGTGCTGGTTCTGTCGTAAGCACTGCAAGTAATGTAGCGGGTAATGTAGCGGGTAATGTAGTCTCTAGTGCTGAATCGGTTGTGAATACTGCTAGCAGTGTAGTTTCAAATGCGAGTTCAATTGCAAAAAATACATTGCAACCATTAGTTTTTGACCCTTTAAAACGGTTACAAAATAATGATAATTTTATAATTCAAGATGAAGTATCAAATTCTGAGAGGATTTGGATAGCAGTTGATGGTATGGGAGGTGATTATGCACCTGTCCCCATTTTGGAGGGTTGCCTCGATGCTATTAGTAGATTTCCCATAAATATAAAGTTTGTAGGGAACATTGAAAAAGTTAGATATGAGGCAGAAAAAGTTGGTTTAATAGATTTATTAGAAAAAGAAATTGATAATAATCGTCTTGAATTAATAGATAGTGGAGATCCAATAGGGATGAATGAGGAAGCAACAGCAGTAAGAAAAAGAAAAGATGCGAGTATTAATGTTGCTATGGATTTGGTTAAAACTCATAAGGCTCAAGCTGTTTATTCCGCAGGTAATTCAGGGGCTCTTATGGCCTCGGCAATTTTTACGATAGGGAGATTGAAAGGTATTGAACGCCCTGCAATAGGAGCATTATTTCCAACTAGAGATCAAACTCAACCTGTATTAGTTTTAGATGTTGGAGCAAATACTGATTGTAAGCCCTCTTATCTTCATCAATTTGCACTTCTTGGTAATGTTTATGCCAAAGATGTTTTACAAATAGAAAAACCGCGAATTGGCTTATTAAACATTGGAGAAGAAGAGTGTAAAGGGAATGATTTATCTTTAAAAACATTTGAATTATTATCAAATGAAAAAAGTTTTGATTTTGGGGGTAATTGTGAAGGAAGAGATGTTTTGTCTGGTGATTTTGATGTAGTTGTTTGTGATGGCTTTACGGGGAATATATTACTAAAATTTCTTGAGTCAGTTGGAGGCGTTTTATTAGATATTTTAAGATCCGAACTGCCACGAGGGAGAAGGGGTAAGGTTGGTTCTGCTTTTTTAAAAAGTAATTTACTTAGAATTAAGAAAAGGTTAGATCATGCTGAACATGGTGGGGCATTATTGCTTGGAGTAAATGGTATTTGTGTGATTGGCCATGGAAGCAGTAAATCTTTATCTGTAGTAAGTGCTCTTCGTTTGGCTCATTCCGCTGTAAATCATAATGTTATGAAAAATCTAAATCAACTTCAAAATCTTCAAGTTTTAAAATCTTAAAACATATTTAGTCAGATTTATGTTTGACTTATATAAGTAATTAAATAACTCTTTTGGAAGGAATAAATTTAAATCAAATTGGAGTTTCATTCAAAGGCAGTGGAAGTTATGTCCCAAATCAAATTCTAACAAATCAGGAAATTAGCAAGATGGTAGATACTAGTGATGAATGGATAAGTTCTAGAACAGGCATCTCTCAGAGAAGAATTTCTGGATTATCTGAAAATGTGAGTGAGATGGGTTATAAAGCTGCATTTGAAGCAATTGAGATGGCTGAATGGGATATTGAAACAATTGATTTAATAATTTTAGCCACTTCAACGCCAAATGATTTATTTGGTTCAGCTCCTGATATTCAAGCAAAACTAGGGGCTAATAATGCTGTGGCGTTTGATCTGACTGCTGCTTGTAGCGGTTTTTTATTTGCAGTAATAACAGCTACTCAATTTTTAAAATCGGGAAGTTATAAAAGAGCTATAGTAATTGGTTCAGATCAACTCTCAAGTTATGTAGATTGGAATGACAGGAGAAGTTGTATCTTATTTGGAGATGGAGCAGGTGCAATAGCAATCGAAGCAACAAACGAATTAGATAATTTAATTGGTTTTAGTATGAGGACTGATGGTCAAAGAGGTTCTTTCCTAAATCTTCCTGCTCAAAATAATCAAGAGCTAATTATTGATAATATTAATTATTCAAGTGGTGGATTTTCTACAATTGAGATGAATGGACAAGAAGTATATAAATTTGCAGTTAGAGAAGTACCATTAATTATTGATAATTTATTTAAAAAAACAAATTTTAATGCTGAGAAAATTAATTGGCTTTTATTACATCAAGCAAATCAAAGAATATTGGATTCTGTTGGAGATAGACTAAATGTTTCATCAGAAAAGATTCTAAGTAATTTAAGTAACTATGGAAATACCTCAGCTGCAACGATTCCTTTAATGCTAGATGAGGCTATAAGAAATAAGAAAATTAAAGAAAATGATATTATTGCCACCAGTGGTTTTGGTGCTGGGTTAAGTTGGGGTGCAGCCCTGATTCGATGGGGTTAAAAATAAAAAAGATTTATTATGACAGTTGCTTGGGTATTTCCTGGTCAGGGTTCGCAAAAAATTGGAATGGCAAATAAAATTATAGATTTGCCTAACGCAAGAAATAGGTTTGATTATGCATCTGAAGTATTCGGGAGGAGTTTATTTGAAATTTGTGAACAAAATTCTGATATAAAAAATCTTTCTGATGACTTAAATAATACAAATAACACCCAAATTTGTCTATTTTTGGTGGAATCAGTTTTATTAGATTCTTTAAAGGAAAATGGTTTTAAACCAAACTTTATTGCTGGCCATAGTTTAGGTGAAATTACGGCTTTATATTGTGCCGATGTGTTGACTTTCGAAGATTGTGTATCACTCATTAAAGTGAGATCTGCATTAATGGCAGATGCCGCAACTGGATCTATGGCGGCACTAATTGGTTTTGATAGAAATCAATTGGATTTATTGGTAGAGGAGATTGATGACCTTGTGATAGCAAACGACAATAGCTCTTCTCAAGTTGTTTTATCAGGAAGCGAAAAAGCTTTAGAAAATATTTCAAACCGAATTATGGCTAAAAGATTCATTAAATTAAATGTTTCGGGTGCTTTTCATTCACCATTTATGAAAGAACCATCACTTCGATTCTCGAAATATCTAGATAATCTCGAATTTAATAGACCGTCTTTCCCAATTTTAAGTAATTCTAATCCATCACTATGTCATGATCCCGATGAGCTGAAGGTTAGGTTGAAAAATCAAATGTGCAATGGTGTAAGATGGCGCGAAACGATGGATTTAATGCGAGAAAATAGTATTATGCACATAGTAGAAATTGGCCCTTCTAATGTCTTAGGTGGTTTAGGGAAAAGGCATTTAAAGGGTGTAAAAATTTCACAAGTTTCTTCTGCAGATCAAATTAAATATTGATCTTATGAAAAGTTATTTTTATCAAAAATTAATTTATCAATTGGTAAGTCAAGTAATTATTTTTCCGATTTATAAATTGATATTTAGAGGCAATTTGATAGGGAGAGAAAACATTCCTCAAAAAGATTCTTTTATATTAGTATCAAATCATGGCTCGCTACTTGATCCTCCTTTATTAGGTCATGCTGTTGGTAGAAATATATCTTTTATGGCTAAGTCAGAACTTTTTAGAATCCCCTTACTTGGTTTTATAATAAAATCCTGTGGAGCTTATCCTGTAAAGAGAGGCATAGTAGATAAAACAACTATTAAAATTGCATGTGAGAAATTATCAAATAATAACAGTATTGGTATTTTTATAGACGGTACGCGCCAAAAAGATGGTCGTGTAAACAAGCCAAAACAAGGGGCAGCTCTTCTATCTTTTAAAAATCAGAAGTTGTTATTACCAGTTGCAATTATAAATTCTCATAGATTAGTAAGATTAAAGTTTTTTATTCCATTTTTTACAAAAATAGTTATAAAAGTTGGGCAACCAATTAATCCCCCTGAAGATGCATCAAAAAAAGATTTAAGTAAGATAACAAATTATTTACAAGAAACCATAAATAATATGCTTGAATAAATGATTAGTTAATTGGAGATATTGGATATAATGGCAAAACTTTATCCCATGAATTTAAACTTGAATTTTTATTAGACAAATCCAATAGTTCTTTTAAATCTTCAACGTCAGAATATTCAGCTTGATAATAAAGCTCTTTATTTATTAACTCTTCAAATATTCTTGGAATAATTGTTTCCTTGATAGTAATATTTGTTTTTGTCTTTTCAGGAAAATTAATTTCATATTTGCCTGCAATATATCCTCTATTTTTTAATTTTTTGAAAATCCAAAATGAATTTCTATTGAAATCGATATTATTTTTTACAGCAATTCTTTTTGCCATCAATTCAAAAGAACTAAAACTATCTAATGAGCAACTGATTTGCTGAGCGAGAGTTCTTGCTAATACGATTATTTGTCTGGATGCATTAAAGTTTGCTGGACCTATACTGACTGATATTTTTTCAATTCTTTTTAAATTTTCTTTTGTAATAAAATTAGTAAAATCAACTATTAAATTATTGCATAAATCTTTCTCAAATTTTTTTGTAAAAAAGTTGTCAGATAAATCATTATTATTTTCTCTATAAGCGAAGCCAAAAGAATTATCAGTACTATGAATTGCTAAAGTTAAATTATTATAATTAGTTAATTTATGAGGCATTTACCCTTAAATAGGTAACTCTTTACCAGTTCTACACTTAGACCACTTACCAGCTTCTTCTAAAAAGCTTGAACAAGATTGAACATCCCAATCAGTTTTAAAATCTCCATTTAAATCTTCGATTATACTTACATTAATGTAAGGTTTTTTTGGTTTAAAATTAGGTATATCACAAAGGTGCTCAACTCCATGATTTTTTTCGACATCATGATATGTAATACATCTATCAACTAATTTACAGTTAATGCAAATGCACATAATGAAGAAAAAAAATCTTAAGAATCATATTCTCATTGATCATACACTATTAATTAATGAAATAGAAAAAAGTATAAAATTTTATAATTGGGATTTTATTTTATCTTCTTTACCTTCAGGATCTTGTTTGGTAGGAGGATATATAAGAGATTTAATTTTAGGGAGATTAAACTCAGAAATTGATGTT
>QCSX01000042.1 GCA_003209065.1 Prochlorococcus sp. AG-670-N10 | reverse complement strand
CCATAGAAGTGAACCAGCATAATTATTTTCTCTTTGTGTATTTTTTATTTCTAAATTTTTTTGAGTTTGATAATCAATAATTAAATGATCTTTTGGAAATTGTATTTGTGGAAAATCTAAAGAAATTTTTAGAGAAGAATCGTTCTCTAAATTTGAAGGATTGATTTTCTCTAAATAATTAAGTAAGCCACCAAGTGCTTTAGTGGCATTTTTTAAATTTTTGAGTCCTAGACCCTCTAAACTAAGAAGTTGAAAATAGTTTTTTATAGTTGAACATGCTTCATTTATACTGAAAAAAGTTTCTTGCGTGACGGTATATGTAATTTGTTGATTTTGGTTTTCTAATAGCTTTTTCTCTTCATTGCTTCCTACGATGATTTCTGATGCATCTAATTTAATAATTTCATCGAATAATTTTGAGATTGATCTTCCCTCCATTGTTAATAATTCTCCTGTACTCACATCTGCTCTTGAAATACCCCATTCATATAAATCATCTGACATGTTTTCTGATAAGTGGATTGCTGTTATCCAATTATTTTTTTTTGCAACCAACATACCTTCTTCTATGACAGTACCTGGCGTGATTATTCTTGTTATTCCTCTTTTCAGTGGTGTTCCATAATTTCCAGTACTTTTTTCTAACTGATCACATATAACTACTGAATGGTTTTTTTTAATTAATTCGGCGCAGTATCTCTCCATTGCATGATGAGGTACTCCTGCCATAGGGATTTTACCAATTTCTTTACCCGCATCTTTGCTAGTTAAGGTTATTTCTAATAGGTTAGATATGAATACAGCATCTTCAAAAAAACATTCAAAAAAGTCACCTAATCTATATAACAATAATCTATTGCTATTTTCTTCTTTTAATGTCACATAATGTTTAAGAATTGGAGTCAATTTTTGTTTTTCAACTGTTTTATAACTGTAAGATCTTTCATTAATGCAATCATCCTTTCTTTCGGAGTTTGAATCATTCTTGAATTTGTTTATTAAGTTAGTAAAATTTTTTCTTTGCCTGGGCCTTTTCTGTGACTCTTTTTTTAATTCTTCAGTAGATAAATCTTCAGGAATTTGACTTGAATTTTTTGGAGGTTTAGATTCATGATTAATTGCAAATAAATCCCTCTGAATTATCGTATCTTCTTGCATCTTTTTATTATTTCTAAATAAATTTTAGGAACTAATTTTAGTTTTGCATTTTAAACTGATCAAACGTATGTAAATTTTCTCCAAAAATATTCATTTTTATGAGATTATAGTATCTATAGTTATTTAAAATATGATTGAACCATGCAGGCAGTAAATTTTTTCTTTGTAAATGCTCTTCTATTCGCTTCTCTTATAGCGGTAGTTGGAGTTCCCGTTTTATATGTAACTCAACCTTCTACTGAAGAAGGGCAGAAAGAGAGTAGAAGAAAAATATATTCTATTGCTGCGGTGTGGGTCGTTTTAGTTTTTGCTACTGGGATTGTTTCTTCTTTAGTTTGAACTTAATACCTTTTCATGAGAGTGTAGATATAAACAAAGAAAAATTTAATGACTATCTTTGAGGGATCTTTTACAAATGCTTCCACTTTAAAAGTAGGCATAGTTGTTGCAAGATTTAATGATTTAATTACTAATAAAATATTATGTGGGTGTCTTGATTGCCTGAAAAGGCATGGTTTAGATACTTCAGAAAAAAGCAAAGAGCTTGATATTGTTTGGGTTCCTGGATCATTTGAACTGCCAATAGCAGCTAAAACACTCTTGAAAAAATCTAACTATGACGTTTTAATTGCTCTTGGAGCTGTTATTCGAGGAGAAACGTCTCATTATGATGTGGTTATTTCTGAGGCCAGCAAGGGAATTTCACAAGTTTCATATGAAAACAATGTTCCAATTATTTTCGGTGTTTTAACTACTGATAGTATGCAACAGGCTTTAGAACGAGCTGGAATAAAAAACAACTTTGGTTGGAACTATGCTTTACAAGCAATTGAGATGGGTTCTTTAATCAAAAATTTAAATTAGTTTCAAAAAAAGTGAGATTATGTTCATTTCATTCCTTTTTTAAGATAAAATATTAAAGTTATGCGGATGTAGCTCAGTGGTAGAGCATCTCCTTGCCAAGGAGAATGTCGAGAGTTCGAATCTCTTCATCCGCTTCCTAAAAACCATGTTAAAGAAAGCTTGATATATGTCTATTGTAATAGTTGCTGGAGGTGCTGGTTATATAGGATCTCATACTATAAGAGAACTTCAGGTTGGAGGCTTTGAACCAGTCGTACTTGATAATTTAGTTTATGGTCATAGAGAAATCGTCGAAGATGTTTTAGGGGTTCCTTTAATTATTGGTCAAGTTGGCGACAAGCAACTTCTAGCTAAGCTTCTCTCAGGAGAACATCCCTCGACTAGAGATAAAGAAATAAAAGGGATTATGCATTTTGCTGCTTACGCTTATGTCGGTGAATCTATTATTAACCCTGCTAAATATTATAAAAACAACTTAGTAGAGACAATTATGCTCCTGGAGGCTTTGTTAGAAGATTCTAATAAAAAAAATTCTATTCCCCTTCCGATTGTTTTTAGCTCCTCTTGCGCTACATATGGCATACCTTTAGAAACTGAAATCCCAATAATTGAAGCAACTCGGCAGAATCCTATTAACCCTTATGGCAGGAGTAAGCTAATGATAGAAAAAATTTTGATTGATTATCATAAAGCTTATAATATTCCAGTATCTATACTGCGATATTTTAATGCTGCAGGAGCACATATCCAAGGGGACATTGGTGAAGATCATAATCCAGAAACACATTTGATTCCTTTAGTACTTGAGGCTCTGTTTAATAAAGATGGTTGTTTAAAGGTTAATGGTATTGATTATCCAACATTTGACGGTACATGTATAAGAGACTATATCCATGTGAGCGATTTAGCAAAAGCTCATGTTTCAGCTTTAAATAAAATAGTTAATGATAAAAGTCTATCAATTTATAATCTTGGAAATGGTAAAGGATATTCAATAATGGAAGTAATAGATGCGGCAAAAAAAATTACTGGGAAAGAAATGAAAATATTAAAATCTAAAAGAAGGCAAGGTGACCCTCCTGTACTCATTTCCTCACCTGAAAAAGCTAAGAATGAATTATTATGGAAACCAGAGTTCAAAGATATAGAGAGTATAATAAAGACTGCTTGGGATTGGTATCTTTTAAAGAAAAGATGAACACTAATAAAATAATTATCTGATGTTAAATCTCTTTTAAAAAGTCAATAGAATAAAATTATTAAATTATGAACGGCAAGTATATTTTATTATTTAGATTAGTATTTCCCAATGATTAAATTACTAAAGAAGGTAATTAAGAAATCTATAAGATTTATAGTAATGCTTTTTACTAAGCCTTTTATAAGGCCTGAATTATTTTTATATTCTACTTATCGAAGATTAATTGATATTAAACCTGAAGCAATATCAAGGATAAATACTAACAATATGATTTTTAAGCTTATTAAATCAGATGAACCTTTTATGGTTGGTAGATTTGGATGGACAGAGATTGATACTCTCATTCATTATGATAATTTTCTAAAAATGAATTCACTAGAAAAGTTACATGAATGGTCTTTAACTTTGAGATATCCATTTTCTAAGAATTGTATTTTGAATGATATACATCGCCAATCTGGGTTTTTTCCAGTTACAAAAAAAAATATTGCTTTGTTTAGAGAGGAAATGATTTCTTCAATGAAGAGAGTTGATCTATTAGCATCTTGGGTGAGAGGGGAGTGCAGATACCAACAGTTCTTGCCACATACCCAAGTGTGTCAATTAGATTTTATAGAGCCATACTTATCAGAAAATCCATGGTCTGAAGCCCTAGAAGGATTAAAAGTATTAGTAATCCACCCTTTTATAGATAGTATTTATGGTCAATATAACCAAAATCGTTCTAATATTTTTAGAGACAAAAAAGTTCTTCCTAATTTCGAATTGAAATTAATAAAAGCCCCTCAAACTCTTCCAGGTGATAGTTTTAATTTTTCTAATTGGTTTGAAACATTAGATGCTTTAACGGAAGAAACTTATAAAATGGATTTTGATATTGCTTTAATTGGTTGTGGAGCTTATGGCTTCCCCCTAGCTTCTAGACTTAAAAAGTTAGGAAAAAAAAGTATCCATTTGGGAGGTGCAACTCAAATAATGTTTGGAATTAAAGGTAAAAGATGGGATGACGAACCAGTATTTATGAATCTTTATAACGAATATTGGAAATATCCTTCTATTAATGAAAAACCAAAAGGTTACTTTGGTATTGATAGAGGTTGTTATTGGGCTCCTGATAATGATCGATAGAAAAACTAAATATTTTATTTATAGTAGTTTATTTATTTATATATAAAATTAAATTAGATTAATTCTTTTTTAAATATGGTAAAAACTATTTCTATGGAGGATTTAAAAGAATTATTTACTAAGCCTTATGGTAAAGATGCTCCTTCAAAACAAAAATGGGCAGAATTTTACAATGAAGATGTTATCTTTATTGATCCTACTCAGGCAACAAAAGGATTAGATTCTTATGTTGCGGCTCAAGAAAAGTTAATCAAAAGGTGTGATGATGTTTTTTTAGAAACTCATGCAATTTCAATAAATGCGGACTGTGGATTTTTAGAATGGACAATGGGTTTAAAGATAATGGGCAAAGAGTTTATTTATCCAGGTACAACACGTTTGATATTTTCAAAAAATGGTTTAATAAAAGAACATAGAGATTATTTTGACTTTTGTGGTCCTACATTTGGGCCAATTCCAATTTTAGGCCCATTTATAAGGTGGCTTTATTCAAGATTCATATCTTAATTTAAATTTAATAAAACTAATATTTAAATTTTGAAAGATAACAATTATTAGATATTCAAATATTTTTACTTCAGGTTGAAACTTTAGTAACTTTTTAATTAAATAGTTGTTCTCCTCAAATTTTCAAAACATAATCTTTATTATTTTTATTTGGCTATTAATACAGGATATTTATCATTTATTTTCGCCAAATATTTGGTTTTTTAGAGTTAATTTAAAAAAGATTTAAATATTTTTTATTTAGAAAGTTATTTATATTTCGCGTACTAAAAGAGTTTGAGAAGTAACTTCATTAAAATCAACTTGAGAGTAAAACAATTTTTTACTAGTAGTCATTAAATAAACTTTTTTTGTATTTTTTATTTGTTTTGATTCTAAAATATTTTTTATGATCATTTTTCCATAACCCTTACCTTGATGATTCTGATCAATTACTATATCCCATAAAACGCCTCGATAGATACCATCTGATAAGGCTCTACCAAATCCAACTGGTTCATTATTAGTCCATATACTAATAATAACATCGCTATTAGCGAGGCAGTTTCTTAGGTCATTTATCGTTCTACCTTTAGCCCAAAATGCATTACGATCTAAAAATTGCTGTAGTTTAAATAACCCCTTAGTGGGTTGAAGATTAGGACCTAATCCAAATAATCTTAACCCAACAGCTCCTTTTGAATGTTTAACTAAAAATACAGATTTCATTAGTGTGAAATTATAAAATTTTGATAAAAATTTAATAACTTATTTGGTAACTTTGACTTAAACACATTAATCGATAACTTTTAAAAAAATAAAGAGATATTAGGTTTACTCATTTAGTTGTAACGCACTAATTTATAATATTTGTAATAGGAATTATTTTTAGAGGACAAACAATTATGCTAAAACTTTTGTTGGGAGATCCGAATACACGAAAGTTAAAGCGCTATCAACCAATAGTTGAAGAAATAAACTTATTAGAAGAAGAAGTATCTAAACTTACTGATGATGAGTTACGAAATGAGACGAGTAATCTTAAATCAAAGGTTTCTTTAGAATCAGAAATTAAAAGACAAAAGGAACAATTAGAAGAAATATTGCCAAAAGCTTATGCGATTGTTAGAGAAGCAAGTAAAAGAGTTTTAGATATGCGCCATTTTGATGTCCAATTAATTGGGGGGATGGTTCTCCATGAGGGGCAAATTGCTGAGATGAAAACTGGAGAAGGTAAAACGCTCGTTGCTACCCTGCCTTGCTATCTCAATGCGTTAACTGGTAAAGGCGTACATGTTGTTACGGTTAATGATTACTTGGCTCGAAGAGATGCGGAATGGATGGGACAAGTTCATCGTTTTTTAGGATTATCGGTTGGTTTAATTCAGCAAGATATGAGTCCTTCAGAAAGGAAAAAAAATTATGCATGTGATATAACTTATGCCACCAATTCTGAATTGGGGTTTGATTATTTGAGAGATAATATGGCTACTGAGATAGAGGAAGTAGTTCAAAGAAAATTCAATTATTGCGTAATAGATGAGGTTGATTCTATTTTAATTGATGAAGCT
>QCSX01000041.1 GCA_003209065.1 Prochlorococcus sp. AG-670-N10 | reverse complement strand
TCCAAAAACATTTTTTGATTCTTGGATTAATCCGCCTAAAGATTTTTCATTGGATTTATATTCTTATTACTTAGCTCAAAAGAAAAATTATGAAATAAAGAGAATTCGCGTAGATTTTCTTAAAAGGATATCAGGGCAATCTAAATGGAATATAAATTTTATTTCAAGGATTAGATTCATATTGCAAACAATCAAATATAGCTTTAAATTAAAATTAAATAAGGTACTTTAAAGTAATTGGAAATAATTGCCCATAGAATAAATACTATTAATAAACTAAAAAATTTAAATATTAATTTAGGAGTTGAGATTGATATTAGATCAAATGAGAAAGATTTAATTATTTGCCATGATCCATTTTCAGATTACATAAATTTGAAAGACTGGTTATCCTTTTATAATCATGGAACTTTAATATTGAATGTAAAAGAAAATGGTTTAGAGGAGGAATTGCTTAAAACAATGAAGAGTTTTAAGAAAGAAAATTTTTTTATTCTTGATCAATCATTCCCTTATCTTATAAATACAATAAACAATGGTGAAAAGAGATGTGCAGTAAGGTTGTCAGAATATGAATCTATTAAAAGTGTTTTATCTTTAAAAGAGAAATTAAATTGGGTTTGGATTGATTTCTTTACAAAATTCCCAGTAGATTTTGAAATTTATACAATCCTAAAAAAACATAACTTTAAATTGTGTATTGTTTCGCCGGAATTACAAGGGCATGCAAATTCAAAATGTTTGGATTTAAAAAATTTTATTAAATCAAATAAAATGTACTTTGATGCTGTTTGTACTAAGAAAGTTAAATTTTGGGAAGAATGAAAATTTCAAATACAAAAAATTATATTTTTACTTTCTTCTTGGTAATAAAGATATTTTTTATAGTTTTATTAGTTCCTAGTATTCAAGATATTTGGTTTGTCGACTTTATAAAAAATTCAATTAACAACCCTAGTTTAGATCCTTGGTCAAATTATTTATCAAATTTTGGCAATTCTTTAGCATTCCCATATGGTCCAATAATGTTTTTAATATTTATACCTTTATCTTTAATTTTTTGGACTTTAGGATTACCTTTTGGACTAGAAGATTATTTTTTGGGTATTGGGTTCAGATCTAACTTACTAATCTTTGATTTGATTTCTTTATTAGTTTTATCAAAGTTATTAGATAATAAAAAAAAGGAAATTATCTTTTTCTATTGGTTATCTCCATTAATATTTTATGTTACTTATATTTATGGGCAATTAGATATTATCCCAACGACAATTGTGCTCATTGGATATCTTAAGTTATATAAAAACGAATTTAAAAGTAGTGGCTACTTTTTTGGTTTAGCAATTGCAACAAAATTAAGTTTTGCATTGATCATACCTTTGCCAATAATTTACATTTGGCAAAATAAAAGATTATCTTTTGGTTTTATCCCATTTATAAAATCTCTTACAAAAATATTAGTATTTTTTGTTCTAACACCAGCATTATCTAGCGGTTATAGAGCAATGGTCTTATCTACTCCAGTAAAGGAATCTTTCATATCTTTTAATTTTTCCATTAATAACAACTTAGATATATTTATTTTACCTTTAATATTTATTTTAATTATTTACTCAATCTGGAGACTTAAAAGATCAAATTTCACTTTGCTAACTTCAATTACAGGTTTAGCATTTCTTATTTCCACGCTAATGATGCCTCCATCTCCAGGGTGGTATTTATGGGCTCTCCCATTTTTGATAATTTATCAAACAAAAACTGATATTAATGGGAAATTATTGATTTCCTTTTTTACAACTTTATCTATTTTTATCATATTTCCATATGATACTTTTTCACAATTTAAATTTTTGAATTGGAATTATATATACAATACAACTTTTATAAATAATCTCAATGCGGATTTAATTTACACACTTTTTATTAGTTTAGGAATACTTATTGCTATAAAGCTTTATAGAGAATCTATACAAAATAGTTATTATTACAAACTAAATAAAAAAGCTCTTATTATTGGGATATCAGGGGGACCATCAACAGGTAAAGATCTTCTATCAAAATCAATAGTAGACTTACTTGGTGATCATTCCACTTTATTTCTTAGAGAAAAAGATTATTTTAAATGGAATAAAAACTTAAGTAATGCAGAAAAAAATAATACCATAAATATCAAATCAAATGATTTGTTGAAATTAAATACAGACCTTGATTTAATTTTGAATAAAAATGTTCTTAATAGAAAAACTATTACTAACTCCATTACTAAATTCCAAACTATGAAATCCTTTTCTAAGGATTTCATAGTTGTTAATGGGTATCATATTTTTCTACCTGATACATTAAATAAATCTTTTAATATAAAAATCTTCTTAGATCCAGAACCTGAACTTAATAAAAATTGGCTTAAAAATAAAATCGATTCGCAGCCTGATCTTCCAAAGACAGAAAAATATAAAGACTTGAAAATATATCATGATTTGTATTCTGATCAGAAAAATTCTGCTGATTTAATTTTTTCATTCTCTTATATAAATAAAGATATATTAAACTATAAAAAAATTCAAAATCTACCTTTAAAAATGGATGTTTTTCTCAAGGATGGAATTTATACAGAAAATCTATCAAAAGCATTAATTTCTATATGTGGAGTAAAGTTAAATTCAAATATCTCAAATACCGATTTTTCAGCAAAACTATCTATAGAAGGAGATATTTGGGCAGAAGATATAAAATTAGCAGCGAGAAGATTAGTTCCTGATTTTGAAGAAATTATAGATTACAATGCAAAATGGGAATCTAACATAATTGGATTAATGCAATTAATAATACTTATGCAAATCGCATATGTTTTTAAATATAAAATTGAGAATTAAATGCCTCTCAAAATAATAAATGAAAAAAAGTTTGAAAAACTTCCAAAAGCAATAATATTCGATACGGATAATACTTTATATTCGTACGCACCTGCTAATGAATTAGCTTTAAAATCAGTTTTCACAAAAGCGGAAATATTATTAGATATAAACAGAAATTTATTTGAAGAAAAATTTAAAGAAGCTAGACTTGAAGTTAAAAAAAGAATCCGTAATCAAGCAAGTTCTCATAGTAGATTGCTTTATATTCAGAGAACAATAGAACTTCTGGGATTTAAAACTCAGCTTTTACTAACCCTTGACTTGGAGCAAACATATTGGAGAACATTTTTACAATCTTGCAAACTATTTCCTGATGTAAGAAAACTTCTTGATAAACTTAATAATTTGAATATACAAACTGCTATTATCACTGACCTTAATTCACAAATTCAGTTTAGAAAAATAATATTTTTTGGACTTGAACAATATTTTGATTATGTTGTAACTTCAGAAGAAGCAGGTTTTGACAAACCAAGTAAAGCACCTTTTAACCTGGCTCTTAAGAAATTAGATTTGCTTCCTAATGAATGCTGGATGATTGGAGATAATCTAAATGCAGATATATTAGGTGGTAAAAAATGTGGATTAACAACTTTGTATAAATACGAATTTAAAGATGAAAGTAAATTCGATGATATTATTCCTGATGCAAGTTTTAATGAATATAATAAACTTTTAAGTTTAATAAAAAATATTCAAGTTTAATATTTATTGAATGGAATAAATATTAAAAATAACTGACAAATAAAAAATATTTTTTTACTTTAGACATATCTAATGTAAGTTTATTCGTGTTATAACTAAAATACTATAGATCAATGCATTTCTATTTGGATAAAAATTGAAATCCATGAAAAAAATATTTTCAACTTGCCCATTATGCTCATGTGATATAGCAACTCAATTATGGAAAGCTTCATGTTCCGAACAGGCTTCTCATTTCTTAAGCCCATTAGTTAATCGAGATAAATATGAAAAGCTTAAAGATCATATACAATATTTGCAAAAAACATCTTTTGTATCTTTAAATAAATGTGCAGAATGTGGATTTATATATAGTTTTCCCAATTTTTCTGGTGACAAAAAGTTTTATGATCTTATTTTTTCAGATACTAATAAATATCCTCAGAATAGATGGGAATTTATAAAGAGTCTTGAAATTATTGAAAAATCAAAAGTCAAAAACCCTAAGATTCTTGAAATAGGTTCTGGAGATGGAGCATTTATTAGGAAATTAGTAAAAAAAAGAATAACTACTAAAAATTCAATTACTGCAATAGAGTATTCAATATTTGGCAAATCAAAGATCAAGAAATACGGGATTGAATGTCTATCAATTGATATTAAAGACAATAAAAATAAACTTCCTCATAAAGAATATGATTTTATATGTCTTTTTCAAGTATTAGAACACTTAGATAATATTCATAAATTGGTAGATAGATTAAAAGGCTTATTAAGTAAAAATGGAGAACTTTTAATAGCTGTTCCTAATGACAAAATAATCGAATTTAATGAATTAAATGGAGCATTACTTGATATGCCTCCAAATCATATAGGAAGATGGTCTAAGAATACTTTTATTAAATATTGTGATATCAACAATATAAATCTTGTTGAACATAAAGTTGAACCCTTTTCTTTGAAAAATTTTCTATTGATGTTTTTTTCTTATCGATTTTTGAGAAAAGCACAAAAGCAGAATTCAATTGCGGCATATATAAAATACAAATCAAATAAAAATATAGTGGCATTTTTTACAATTATTTTTATTATTTTGGACTTCTTATTATCACCAAAAATCTTATTAAAAATAATTTTCTCTGTTGCTAAATTAGGAGGAGAGACTCAACTCGCTCGAATATCAAAAGTTTGCAATAACTGATAAAGAATTTGGGTATCTTCAAAAAAGAATATAAAAGGTTAAATTACTTTATAATAGTTTTAAAAAAAATAAATATGTTTTTTTGGAGAAAATTATTCCCATACTTACAAAAGTTTATCCCGAGACATAGGAACAATAAGTTACTTAAGATTCTTGATAAATGTTCAACAACTTATCACAGCATATATGAAAATCTTAATTACGATTGTGAGAATAATGGTGAATTATTTTTATTAAATAAATTAAATCATAGTAATAATCTTGATTGTATATTTGATGTAGGAGCTAATATTGGAACTTATTCATTATTAGCTAGAGATATAAATAAAAAATGTTTAATTTTCGCCTTTGAACCAGTATCAGAGACATTTATTGATTTACAAGAAAACGTCTCAAATAAAGACATTAAAACCTTTAATTTTGCACTTGGAAGTGAAATAAGAGAGAAAAAAATGCTTGTTTCCAAAGATAGCAAACTTTCTACATTATTATTAGAAAATAGTCATTTAGCAACTAAAGATGATCGTCAGTATTCCTATGTAAAAATAATCACTGGTGATGAATTTTTAAAAACTAATTATAATCTTAGTCAAATCTCCTTATTAAAAATAGACACCGAGGGTTATGAATCAGAGGTATTAAAAGGTTTTAATAGAATACTTTCGCGAATTAATGTCATCCAATTTGAGTATGGTAAAGCAAACTTATATGCTAAATATTTCCTAAAAGATTATTTTAATGATTACTCTAATGAGTACTATATTGGGAAGCTTTATCCTACTGGGGTTGATTTCTATTCAAAATACAAATGGGATTTAGATGATTTAATAGGTCCAAATTTTGTTATGGTCAAAAGATCTCGTAAAGATTTATTTGATTTACTTTCTATTAAATCTTAATAAAAAAACTTAATAATTCTTCCAAAAATAAAATCTAAGTTTTTTATTACGATATTAAATAATACTCTTATATTCAAAATAAAAATTTAATTTTAAATATCGTAAAGATTTTTATAAATTAATTTATTATTATAGGGAAATATTAATTTTGTAATAATTATATTAATGCCAATTATTTGTCCTATCTGTAAAAAAAGTAATTTTTTTAAAGTAGTTTCTAATTGTAAAGAAAATATCCGTTTAACTGAAAAATCATACACTTATAGGAAATGCAAGAATTGCAGAGTTATAAGTCTATTTCCAACTCCAGGTATTAAATCTATTTCGAGACATTATAACTTTTTAAATAAAGAAAAAGAAAAAAATATTTCTAACAAAAAAACATTAGATATTCTTTATAAGATAAAAGATTCTTATCAGAATAAAAAAAATATTAAAAATAAGTTAAGAAAAATTTTGAAATTTGGGGAAGAAGACTTTCCCTATTTAAATAGGCTACGAGGAAAAACAATACTTGATTTAGGCGCTGGAAATGGTTTTTTTTCGTTGGCTGCAAAAGAAAAAGGTTTTAAAGTTATTTCTATAGAGCAAAATAAAAGTTCAATTGATTTTGCAAAGAGCATTGGTATAAAGATGATAGCAAGTGATATATCCTCAAAAATATCTATGGGATATGCTTCATTAGTTGATAACGTCATCTTGAATCATGTTTTCGAACATATTCTTGAGCCATATAATTTCCTGTCCATTTTAAGTAAGAACATATCAAATCGTACTAAGATTATTATTTTTATTCCGAATGCAAATTCTATTTGGAGATATATTTTTAAGGAAAAATGGTATGGATGGGA
>QCSX01000040.1 GCA_003209065.1 Prochlorococcus sp. AG-670-N10 | reverse complement strand
TTTCATATTTTGGTTTTGGGTCTTTAACTAAATAAATAATTAAACTTTCGGTAAATTTTCTCTCAAAGACTCTTTCGCTAAATTCTAAATTTTTCCAATTTATAGTAAATGATTTTACCAAATTCCATTTTTTTAGTTCAATAATATATTTATTTTTCTTACCTAAAGGTAGAGCAATCAAATGAAAGTCATTTTCAAGATTATGAATGAAGTACTTTTTATTTATATGCTTATATTTTATCTCATTAATATTTTCTATTAAAGAACTATTCATAATCTATGTATCTCTATTTTTAGAATGAAATACTCTCAATAACATTTTTCATTCTACAGCTATAAGTATGCTGTTTTCTCGCTCTAAAAACAGAATTTTTCTTTATTATTTCTCTTTCTTTTTCATTTATTAGTAAATATTTAATTAAGGATAAGGCATCTTCGAAATCTTTGTAACAAAGCAATTCTTCTCCAATTTTAAAATAATCCTCAATTCCAGGAACATAATCTGTAAGCTGAAACCCACCATATACAGGTATTTCAAAATTTCTAGCTTTTATTTGACTGTGAGTCTTCCTATTTTTAAATATTAATGACTTTAATACTTCAATTAAATTTTTTGGATTATAAAAATTAACCCTTAAATCATAATTTACACTATTATTTATATTCAAATTAATTTTTGAAGAAATAAAAATATTTTGCATTTTTTCATAAGTAACCAACCCATTTTTCCAACCTTTACCAAAACAATGGCAATTAATTCCTTTTTCTCTTAATTCTTTAACAAACCAATCTCTATAGGCACTTTTAGTTCCTACAAATGAAACATCATATTTATATGTGACTTTTTTATATGGCATCACTGAAGGGAATGAGGCATGTTGACTTAATATCACTTTTTTTTGCCCAATCTTTTTGTACATTTGGATACTATATTTATCAGTAGTTATGACATAAGTAAATTTTTTAGCATAATATTTTGCAAAAGATTCAAATCTCCATGGATCATCTCCAAACCAATTTACGGTTTTAAATCTTTTTTTTAATTTTAATAATGTATTTGCGTAAACCTCATTCTTAAATAATTTAAAAAAAATAAGATCTGGTTTAAATATTTCAGCTTCATAAATTATCAATTTATTTAAAAATTCTTTTTTGTGTTCATCAATCCATATTGTTCTTGTAGAAACTCCAATATTTTTAAAACTATCTTCTAAAGCCCCTTTGTTAATAGATGGACCAAAATCTCTGTTTCCATAACTATATTTCAAAGCTACAATAAGAATTTTCTTAATCACTAAATTTGTTTTTTTAACCATTTATTTAATTCAAAGATATCTTTATTAAGGGAGATAATAGTTTCATATCTTAAGATTTGTATAGCTTTTTTGTAACTAGCATATCCCAAAATCTCCTAATGGTTTTCTTAAATCATTATGCATAACAATATATATATATTGACTTTCTTAATAATAATATGCAAGTTCCTTAATGGAATTAAATTCATTAGACTTTTTTTTAAATAAAACAATTATTTTCAATATTTTATAAAAGATAAAATTATTTTATTTATCACATCATTAAAAATGTATCAAAATTTAAGGTATTTAAATTATCTCATGTCTTAATAATATTATTTCCAGCATAGATTTTTAATAAGGGTTGTCTTTAATTTTGAGTCTATTATATCTGCACAGAATTCTTTAATTATTTTTATAAGTTTATATACACTTAGTATTTATAAATAAATTTCACTACTTTATTAGCAAAAATTAAATATTGGAAGTATATAAACTAGCAATTAAAAAAAATAGCCTAATGAATATAATTCTAAAAATTTAATTAATTGAAATTCAAATAAAGAATATTTCAAGGGTTAAATTAACCTGAAAATATAGTAGTATTAAAAAAAAAGTCATCTAAGTTTGATAATATTTGCATATAAATTAGCTGTGAATTTATAAAACAATATTTTAAAAAATGATTATTTATAAAATTTATAATTCAATTAAAGAATTATCTTCAATAAGCATTGGTTATTTACTTACTGCTTTAGGAGGGCTTTTAGGTGTAAGGATATTAACGGCATATTTAACTCCTAGTCAATATGGAGAACTCTCTTTAGGAATCACTATGGGGGGTGTTATTTATAGTGTTTTCTTTGGACCTTTAACAAATGGTATAACAAGATTTTTTCCAATAGCAAAGGAAAAAAAAGAAATAAGTTTTTATTTATTTAATGTATTAAACATAATTATTAAGGGATCTGGTTTCATAGGTTTAATTTCATCCTCCGTAATTATTATTCTAATTTTATCGGGAAATTTAGAGTGGATTTTTATAGTATTAGCATCTATTTCTTTTGGATTTATTTATAGCTTTAATAACGTTATTAATGGCTTACAAAATGCCTCTAGGAAGAGAATTATTGTATCAATTAATCAAGGCTTAATGACTTTTTCAAGGTTTTTTGTAGCAGTAATATTTATAAATATTTTTGGTTCATCAAGTACGATTGTAATTTTTGGCCAATTAATTGGTTTATTTCTTACTTTAATTATTCAAGTATATTTTCTCACCCCAACTTTGAGAGGTTTTGTTAAAAGTGAAAGATACAAAATAAGTAAAATAGATTGGCAGTTAAAAATTAGTTCTTTTACACGTCCTTTAATAACGATAGGACTATTAAATTGGCTAAGAATCGCTGTAGAAAAGTGGGGACTATTATTTTTCACGAATTATGATGAAGCTGTAGGTTTTTATTCCATAATTTATCAATTTGGATATTATCCAATTTCTTTGTTAATAAATCTTTTAGCAACTTATTTAAGACCTATTTACTTTGAAAAAGCTGGAGATACTCAAAAAAGATTAAAATTAACTTATTCTTTGGGAGTAAAAATTTTTATAATTGCATTTTTATTTTTTTCATTATTAATATTAATTGTGTTTACTTATAGAGAAATAATATTTCAAATAATTTTAGATGAAAAGTATAAAAGTGTTTCTTATTTAATAGGACCAATGATGATGTCAGCACTATTTAATGAAAGTACATGCTTTGTAAGCTTATTAATTCAAACCAAAAAAGAAACAAAACCTTTGCTTTTGCCCAATTCATACATATATTTATCTGGCTTAATATTGGCAATCTTAGGAGCATACTTTTATGGCCTTTATGGGGTTGTTTTTGCCTCTCTCTTAAATTCATCAATAAAATTTATTTTATTTTCATATTTATGCATACACCATTATAAGAAAATAGATTATTGTTAAATTTTTTATTTTCAAAATTGTTTCTTTAAATATTTTTATAATGAAGGCTTCTTTAGTTACTTATGATAATTCTCTTAAAAATAGAATTTTTGATTTAAATAAAAGAGACAATAACTCAAGAAAGTTTATTTATTTGAAGAATAAACTACAAGATCATAATATTCTTTTAGAAACTTATGATATCAATTCACAAGAAGAATCAATAATATCAATTTATTTTGATGTTCACAAAAAGGCACTTTTACAAAAGAGATCTCAGAAAAGCATTCTTGTAGTAAGGGAATCTCCCATAATAAATAAATATAATAACGACCAAAAATATTTAAATAAGTTTGATTTGATATTGACATGGAATCGTAATTTGTGCGATCAAAAAAGAATATTCTGGATAGGGTATGGAAATAGTGCAGATTTATATGAAAAGGATTTGAATAAAATTTATGGACGTAAAAAAAATACAATTTGTTCAATAATTAGTAAAAAACAATCAATCAATAAAACTTCTCTTTATAAAGAGAGAAAGAAAGCTATAGATTTCTTTAAGAATACAAATTTGGGGATTGATTTATATGGTTTTGGATGGGAAAGTAGACATTTTACTGGTATAACAAGACCACTCAATAAGATATCCTTTGCAAGGAAATTTTTATATAGTCCCCCTATTTGTTATAAAGGATCGGTAAGTTCTAAATCATTAACATTTAGTAATTATAAATTTTCTCTATGTTTCGAAAATTGTATACAAAAATCTTACATAACTGAAAAGATTTTTGACAGTATGTTCGCTGGATGTATCCCAATTTACCTAGGCTGCCCAAATATTAAACAAGAGATAGATCCTGATACTTTTATTGATATGCGGGATTTTTCTAGTTACAAAGAACTGTATTCTTATTTAAATTCAATGACCAAAAAAGAGTATCTATTAAAAATGAGTAAAATAATAGAATTTTACAAAGAATATAAAAATACTACTTATTATGATTTAAGGTGGGCAGATTTAATAACTAGTAAATGCTTGTCCTTAATAAATGAATCTAAATTATAAATAAATTTAATCAACAAAAAATAATTTTAATTTAAAATATTTATTTTTTTCTTAAGAATCTAACTTTATGATTCAATCATAATTATTATTTATCCACATGACATCGTATTGGCTATAAGAAGATGGGACCTTTTCGAATTTTCCTTCTATTAAATTACTGATTCCTTTTGAAGCTTTTATATATTGCAATGGTAGAAAACTATCAAAGGATTTTTCAAAATTGTCAACTTCAAAATAGTGGTTTGCTTTATTATTTATTGTTACTTCGCAGATTATTTTTTTTATTTTATTATTTATTATAAATTTCTTTAATGACTTTAAGATAACTAAATCATATCCCTGTGCATCTGAAAAATATTCATCTATTGAGGTAACATTTAAACTTTCTAAATGTTCACCCAGGTTTACAGTTTTTACTTTTATTGATTCTTTGTAACCAACCTTATCTATAAGTTTCTTTGAAAATTTGCTAAGAGAACTTGAAACCATATCTTTGTTATTAGAAATATAAAAATCTTCTTCTGAGTTTTTATTAGATGCTGCTAAATTAAACAATTTAACATTTTTTTCCCTTTTGAATTTTTTCTTTAAAATATCAAATAAATAAGGGTTAGCTTCGTAACCAAAAGCATATTTATATTTATAGTATAAAGTACCAAAAAAATCACCTTTATTTAATCCTACATAAACAAGAACTCCTTTAGGTGTATTAAATAATAACCATATTCTTCGTCTTATATGATGCCACCATATGTAATATGCAATCTTATAAGAAACAGGAAATTTATTTCTTAAATAAATCTTTATTTGTGAAATATTTTTTGATGCAATTTGCAAAATTCTTTTGTTAAAATTATAGCTTATATCTCTGATTAAATTTTTGCTAAAAATTTGAGATAATAAAAGTCTATTTTTACTACAAGAAAAATTATTTAAATCTATAAGATTCATCATTAAAACTTTTACCAATATAAGCATTTATATTTTTAGAAAAAAATCTTACTTTAAAAAAGTAATATAGATATAAAGGGTTACGAATATTTTTCAAAAATAAAAAAGGTAAAAACAATCTTTTATAAATTGGTCTTTTTTTTAATGATAAAAAGTTCAAATATTCTGAAAAACCAATTTTTTCCAGTTTTTCTATAATGTAGTTTTTGAAATTTTTAAATTCAGTTTCTGAAAATATTTCTAATGGATCATAATTTTTATTAGTTTTTAACCAATTCGCAATTATTATTGTCCTTGTGTCATATCCTTGCTTTAGAAAATTTTTTTTAGAAACTTGATTATCATGCTGTCTATATTTTATAAGGGGAAAATTTATATTCATTATCTGATTTTTCTGAGCTATTCTTATCCAAAGATCCCAATCTTCACAAATGCCTGCTCTAATTCTATATCCTCCCAATGAATCAACTAGCTCTCGATTAAAAAAAGCACTTGAGTGTGGGAAAAAATTTTTACATGATAATAAGTTATTTGTTAATTCTTTATGAGTAGAAGGGTAAGAATATGAGTATAAATTATTATCAAAGCTATCAATAAAAATGGCATCTGAACCTATTAAACCAATATTTCTTTTAGACTCAGCAACTAAAAGTTGTTTCTCTAATCGATCAAACCTTGATAAATCATCGCTATCTAATCTTGCAATCCATTCCCCTTTACATTTTTTTAAGCCAAAGTTTAATGTTTCTATTAGACCAGAGTTTGATTTACAGATAAGCTTGATTTTATTATTATTTTGTTTGTGCATATTTATTATTTCTTTTGTGGCATCACTACTCCCATCATCAACTATTACAATTTCATAATTTTTATAACTTTGATTAATAATACTTTCAATAGATCTAGATATGAATTTTTCTGAATTATAAGCTGGCATTAATATACTTATTTTTATATCGCTCATAATAAATTTAAAATTAAAAAAATTTAGGATTTATTTTTATTTAATGCTAATATTTCTTCTTTCATTTGCTTTGATGTTGTCATGTAATCATATCTTTTAGAAATATATGATTTTGCTCGTTCACCAATTTCTTCTAATTCTTTTTGTGAACATTGGAAAAGTTCTTTAAGCGCATTTCTTAAGCTTTCAATCTCAGGTTTAATATACCAACCTAAATTCTTTTTTTTAATTACCTTCCAAGGAGTTTTTGTTGTAGTTAAAACGGGCAAACCAAAAGACATGGCTTCTGCAATTGCAATACCAAATGACTCTGAAAAAGAAGGCAAAATAAAGGCAGATGCATCATTAAGAACATTCTCTTTGTTTATTCCAAATATTGCATCATTTAAAATAACCTTTTTTTCTAACTTATATTTGGTAATTAAATTTTTAATTTTATTTATATATTTAATATCTCCATTTCCATAAATAAAGAATTTCCATTCTTTAAAATCTAAATCTATACATGATTCAAGTAAAATTTCTAAACCTTTAATAGGATCTATTCTTGAGATTGAAATTAGTTTCTTTGAGGAAATAGGTCTTTTATCGTAATTATTATTATTTATATGCATACCTTCTGGGATATAAATATTTTTCTTAGTAGCAATTTTACTTTTTAATATGGAGTCTCTTTCAATTTTAGATACTGAATGTATGGCATTACTTATTTTTAAAAGTCTTTTTTCTATCAAAAACCAACTTAATTTTTTTAAAATTCTTTTATTTTTTAATGGTAAGGGTTGTAACATGCCTGCAGGAGATATTATAAGAATTTTAGCTGGATTTTTTTTCTTCCACAAATAAGCCTCTAAACTAGTTTGTCTCCAAAGACCTTTTAAATATATAACATCAGGATTAAATTTACTGATGTTTTTTTGCATATCTACAGCTATAGGATACAGTCTAGGTCCAAATTTCTTAAGTTTAAGAACTGTTAGATTCTTGGGTAATATAAACTCTTCTTCAAAACTGGAGTTTTGATTATCTTCCTGAACAAGAATTAAATGTTTTTCCTTAGGGATATGTTTTGCTAACCCAATTGCTAAAGTAATGATTCCTGTTGCAAGACCTCCCATAGAGGTACTTAGTGATTCTGTTAAAAATAAAATTTTCAATTAATTTATTAAATATTTTAATTTTGTTTACTTTCTAATAATTTTAACATTTCAATTTAAAAATTTCTAATAAATAATATATTGCTTTAGGATAAGATTAATTATTGATTAATTGAAATCAACAATGGAATTTGAAAAGATATATTTTTAGATAATAAATATTAAAAATTTCTCTTAAAATATAATTTAAAGGGTGAAATTATTATTTCAGGATCATATAAGACCAAGTAATTTATATTGCGATGGCAAAGGATTACTACCTTTATGAACTTCCATTAAATAATCTAGTGAGCTTTGTGGGGATAATTTATGCTTTGATATCAGCCAAGCCATACATATAAGGGGAGATCTCTCAACTCCTGCAAAACAATGAATGTAAACTGCACCAGAAGATTTTAACGACTCGAGTATTTTAATAATTTCTTTTATTTCATGAATTTCAATTTCTTTATTTACTTTATGATCAGGTAATGGAAATCTTTTAAAATTAAAATTAGATTTGAAAATTTCATCAATTGGGGCCTCTTGTTTATTACATAGATTTAAAATAGATTTTATATTTCTATTAGCTAAATATTCAAAGTGAGATTCCTTTAATGGAGCAGGCCCAACTGCTAATTCATTATTTAAGACCCAGTCTAATTTGAATTTTTTTTTCATTTCTATTCATCTAGCCATTTAAAGCTTTTATCAAA
>QCSX01000039.1 GCA_003209065.1 Prochlorococcus sp. AG-670-N10 | reverse complement strand
TGCTTTTTTTATCGCGTGAACTGCCGCAATAGTCAATAGGGAACAATCTCCAGGCCCAACGCCAACGATTGTTAAAGAGGCCGAATCGTTTTTTTTACTGAAAAATCTATCAAGTGATTTTTTTATTTTTATCATTATTCAACTATATCCTAAGTAATTATTTAACTATGCACCCTTGGCAAAAAGTATGTTTCAGAAAGAATTTCTGATTCAATTTTCGCAAGTTCTTCTAACCTTTTACAAGTTTCATCTTTAGAGAATTTATTTTTCGCTAGCTTCAAATAGATACCAAAATGCCTTGCTTCACTTTCTAGCAAAGATTCATAAAGCACCCTAAAAGATTTATTGTCAGAGTTTAATGCAAGTATGCTTAATCTTTCATGGCTTCTAGCTTCAATTAGTCCAGCAATCAAAAAACTGTCTAACATTCTGTAGGGTTCTTCCTTTCTTACATTCTTAGCTAATTCAGATCCATATGGGGGAGGCCCTAAAGCTTTAAGCGAATGACCAAGATCCTTTAAAAAATAAAGTATTTTTTCAAAGTGCTCTAATTCCTCTCGAGCTATAGGACTTAAAACCTCTGCTAAATTTGTTTCAGTCGGATACCTAAACATCAATTGTATAGCAACACCAGCAGCTTTTCTCTCACAATGAGCATGGTCAATTAAGATCTCAATAGGATTAGACAAAGCTAATTCAATCCAATCATCTGAGGTTAATGATGAGAGGTGTTTCATTTGAAAAGCAGGTCTTTTATTATCAACTTTCATTTACTCTTTTGTTTTTAAATACTCGATAATTCCATAAAGGCTGAGAGAGTAACTTGACAACCCAAATCCACTAATAATTCCAATTGCCTTATCTGTCAAAAATGATTTTTTTCGAAAATCCTCTCTACTAAATATATTTGAAATATGCAATTCAACAAAAGGGATCTCTGAGCCTATCAATGCATCTCTAATTGATATTGAAGTATGTGTAAAAGCTCCTGCATTTATGAGTATCCCTTGAATATCCTTAATAGATTCTTGGATCTTATCAACAATCTCACCCTCATGATTACTTTGGAAACATTCAAGATTAGTTTTCTTCTCTTTGGCAATTTTACATAATTCATTTTCTATATCAATCAAGGTTTTATTACCATATATTTCAGGTTCTCTAGTACCTAAAAGATTTAGATTTGGTCCATTTATCAATAAAATATTCATTAGCAATAAAGTCTCCTCTTCTAAATCCTATCTAGAAAGAAACAAAAAAACCAAAACATTTTCACACAAAGTGACCATTAACTGATAAGTTCAAATAGTGGGGGTCGGTGCCCGAGTGGTTAAAGGGGGCGGACTGTAAATCCGCTGGCTCTGCCTACGTTGGTTCAAATCCAACCCGGCCCACTTTATTTTTAGCCCTTGTAGCTCAGCGGTAGAGCACTCCCTTGGTAAGGGAGAGGTCTCGGGTTCAAGTCCCGACGAGGGCACTCGTTGGATGGTTTGCTATCACTTAGATTATCACTATCGCTAAAAAATTTTATAAGAAGTGAATGTCTGATTACGGGTTCACTTTTTGCCGATACTATTACTGCTATGGGAGTAACTTTCGCAGTAAAGTAGTGAATTAGGGAGTCTGCTTTTTCCCTTTAAAAATCATCAGCAAAGGCAGGCCAATAAGCATCAGACTTCCATCAGATAATAAAAAAGTATTCAGATTCATTAATCTATTCCTTCGGGGGCATCCCAATTTAGGGGTATCCCTTTTTTTAATGAGTCCTTTTTCATATCATCCATCTCCTTTCTGATTTTGTTGTAGTAGGCCAACTCTTCAGGTTCATCAGAACCCAGACCATAGCCCATGGTCGCAGCAAGATAAATCCTATGCATTCTATAAGAGCTTAAGGTCATGCTAAGAACATAAACCAATAATATTCCAACTATTGAATATTGAGGCAGAAAAATATTTAATTATTCTATTGGTGATAATTATCAGAGGAACCAATAGTTAAATTCTGAGTTGAAATCTTATAGAACTTCTCATGTACTGAATCACTAAATTCCTTTTCATTAGAATAATTTATCAGGTCCAGAGGTTCAATATTCTCATCGAACCATTCATCGTATTCAATATTGTAGGGTTCAGCAAAATAAGTCATATTTAATTAATAGCCACCAAAAAATATATAAACGGTACATGCAATACAAAATCAAAGATTAATTTCTAGAGAGAAAAAACTGAAAAATCTAAATTCAGAGACAAATTAAAGGCTTCCTGAATTATTGGTTTTAGATTAATGGATACACAATTATTTTTTTATATGGCTTACTACCACGTTCATGGACTAATTCCTGATGGGATCTCTCAGGCTGAAGGTTACAAAATGTTTGAGCAATACATCGCTTCCGGGGCACCTATGGATAACTTTGAAGGATTTGAATTAATAAGTAGACTTCATGCTCCTGAAACCGGAGAGGTTTTTGTCACTTTCAAGGCTGATAATCATCTGGCGATATCAGAACATTTCGGAGTATGGAGAGCAAAATTCGGCCTCGAATGGAATATCACTGCTGTTTTAAATGATGAAGAAGTCATTCAAAGAAATAAGCAGGTTACGGATGCTGTTGCTGCGATGGGATAATTTAGCTGATTGACAGTCGATTTATATTAGAGGGATAAAACCCCTCTTTTTTTTATGGCTACAAACGAAGAATTAGAAAAAAGAATTGAAATTTTAGAAAAAGAAGTACAACACCTAAAAGCTGTTTTACAGTATCAAATGAGAAGTAAAAAGAAGTGACACATATGTATGGAATAGCAATTACTTATGGTGCCATTAGTTTATTACTACTTGGTGGCTTTGCTTATTTAACTTTTAGGACGACCAAGAAATAACTTATAAAAATAAGAAAGAATTAGGTCAAAAAGAGAAAGGAAATGATAATTAGGATATTGAGTATGAAGTTTAAATAAGCTTAATTCTAATTACTTTGCTATATATAAATTGAGGCCAAACCTCAAAGAGACATAGATTGATTACGTATAGTAGTGTTTTCAATTTAATAACCCTTTCAGTAGTGGGAATTTCTGAAGGGGTTTCTCATTGGTTAATTTGATCTGTTTTGTGTCTATAAATAACTTTTAAAGATACTTGTTTTCTTCCAACCATCTTCTAACAATTTCTTATATTCCTTTCTTGCATCTTCAATAGATTCCACTCTACTTCATTTCATGACTGGTTTACTACTTCTCTTGTATACACATCTATAACTTATCATCATTACATCAAGACTTCGAGATGGTTTTGTTATGTCTTCAAATGGTTCAAAAACTTTTATTCTTGATCTATCACTATTTATCAAAGTAAACTTTTATATTTTTAGCTATTAATAATAGAATCACAAACGCTTGAAGGATTTGCTTGTTTAACTATTTTTAGTCTCTTAATAAGTATACCTCGATCTATTTGATGCTTTAAATATTTAATACAAAGATTCTTTTCCCTATTTAAATAAGCTTCTTTTCTTAAACTATTTGAAATAGAGAATAAATTAATAGCAATAATCGCTAATAAAATGCTCATTGGGTATTTTTTGATAAATGGAAGAAAAGTTAGATTTTTAAACACACTCATTAAAGTAAACTGATGATTGAGAGTCTATCTAAAATAAAGATCAATTAGCTCCTTTTTATGGATAAAAGATTTGTAGCTGAAAAGATAATGACTCTTATCATTTCATTAATCGGCTAATGAATATTTCTCCTCACTTATTAATAGATGCCGGAATACTAAGTATGGCTCTAACTATAACTCTTGTACTAAGAGCTAAAGGTAATGCATCAAGAAAAGAGCGAGAAAGTAAATGATTTCTAAAAAAGAAAAAACAGAATACGAAAAACCTAAATTATTTAGGATTTGGAATTTTCTAATCTATGGAAGTTTTTTTGCTATTGGTGCTTTCCTGGTTTATTTATATTCCGCTTACATATTTATAAATAAATAATGGAACATTGGCTGATAAATTCAAATAGATCAGAAGTGAAAAGATTTATAAAGAACGGTAATAGTATTGATGGAGTTTTCGAGTATATGTTCATTGACTCTGGAAAAATAATTGGAGTATTAGGGAAAGAACCTCCAGTAATGACAACAACAGTTTCTGTAGAAATAGATTTAGCTAGAGAAATTTATGAAAGATTACTTTCTCAAGGATGGCGTAAAACAAAAGTGGTTTGGTAATAAATAATCATTTACCTCCTTTAATAATCGTTTGTTTTGTGAAGGATTATTAGATTTGTGATTTGAACTTTGTACGGGTTAAGGAACGGCAAGGTTCGGGAGTAGGCACGTATAAATACTTAGTGAATAATTAAGACTTCCTAGAGTAATTGCATGGTTGTCATGAGACTGCCGCGGAAGCTGTAGAAATCAACCATACTTTTTATATAAGGAACAAATATGACCGATCCAATTCTCTATCTTTCAATGATTTTAGGACTTACTGGAGTTTATGTTTTAATTTCATCTTTTGGCGATGATGACGATGATAGCAATGATGATGGCGAAAGATATATCTATAATCTTGAATACGTAAAAGTAGGTAGCTAGATAATATTAATTAAATAATTGATTCACTAATGAAGGTATCAATTATTGACCATTGATGTAACTTTAATGGCTATGAAGAGATAGTGATATATATGGATATTTGCTCTCACGGCTAGAAAGACCTGATGTTAGTATCAAAGTACGTTCATCCTAATAATATCTGGACGCATGACATGGAAATAGGGAACGGGATTTCCATTAACTGCAAAGGTCATGAATAACCTCGTACTCATTAGAGAGCAAATCAAAAGAGCTGAAAGGCTAAACAAAGCCCAACTTCTTGCTACAAAAAATGGAGAGATTACTCCTTATAATCCTTCTGTTTTTGAGCTAAGACAAAAGCAAGCTCATAAAGACATGGAAGATTTAAATTTTTAACTTGAATTTGATTTCTTACATTCGACTGCTAGGGGTTTATAACCCCTTTTTTATTAGAAAAGTTGTTTGATAATAAAGCAAATATTGGAACGCTTATTACATGCACTGCTTTTTCTATAAAAATTAAAATTAATTAGAGAAAAATCTTATTGTTGCTATCCTTACTGGCAGATGGCAATTAAGTACTAATGAAAGAATTACAAGAAAACACTATTGATCAAATAAGAACTCTTCTGAGGTATTTGAGTGAAACAGATTTATTAAAAAATAAAGATATTCTTATGTGTTTAGATGTAATAGCGAGAGAGTATGGCGGAGAAGTCGTAGATAAAAATTAAATATTAATATCCGATTTTATTTTTTGGATCAGTTATGAAAATGATAAGATTAAGAACTAGATTGGTTGGGAAATTAAGTGGCTTTAGAGGAAGTAAAACCATTCCCTGAGTTACATTAAAATCCGTACCTTTTTGGTCACATTTGTATGATCGCCAAGACTACAGATTGCATCTAGCTGTTCTTATTAAAACTATATATTTAGATTATGTTTATATTACATAGTGCAATAAAGTATTAGTAAGGTGCATTGCCGATATAGCTCAGCGGTAGAGCAACTGTCTCGTAAACAGTAGGTCATCGGCTCAATTCCGATTATCGGCATTTAAATTTCAAGTATTAGTTAGTAATTGACAGTCGATATAAAATAAGAGGCAATCAGTTCCTTTATTATGTCCTCTTCAATGAAAGATTTCTTGGATAAATTTTTTGATTTATGTAGAGAATATCAGGAAGAAATTTCACCTCAAAAGATGGCTGAAGTATTAAGAGATTATGCAGATAGGTTAGATGGATAATGTTAAATACAGATGAAGCAAACGGTTTAGCCCATTGGATACAAAACTGGAAAATGCTTACAAAGAGAATCCAAAGCAAAATGAATATATTACATGGTTTGAATGGAAATATAAAGATAGAGAACTTAACTCAAGTGACAAGATTTCGATTACAACTGTTTTGAGATATAACTCAGAAGAATAATTATTTATTAATGTCAAGCGGCTTCAGGTGCAAATATCCTCAGATCTTTCTTCCAAAACCTACATCCCTTCTTTAAGTGCTCATCTCCATGAATTAATCTTTGATGAAGAGGACAGGTCTGAATAATTACACAAGAATCTGTCGTGTTGTACCTGAAGTGACTGCATGACAAGCAAACTTTTGTTATCTTTGGTTTCAGTTCTGAGTAGTACTCGAAGTAAGCCCATGACAGTGGATCTCCCATTAGTCATATGCTTATTCTTTATCAAGCTCAATTACAACACCATTAAAAAATTCTGCTAATAACTTTGATGGGTCTTTAACAGATATCTTCCTATCCTCTTTGGATAGTTTCTTTTTAATTGGATTTAAGTTTTTCATGCTGATTCAGGTAATTCAAGTTCTTCAAAAGTCCAACCTTCTAATTGAAGGTCATGCCATTTATCCCAGGCATCGTCCAAATGCATTTGACTTGATGATTTGATTGATGTGGGCTCACCAAGATCATTTGAATAATAGGTATGGGCAAAAATCCTGATATTATTTATGGCAGATTTTTTATTTCTTGCAAATAAAATTAGTCTGTTGCGATCGGGGTTAAGAAGCCAACCACTTGGGGACTCATTACGATAACCATAAGAAAAATTAGACCAAACATTAGCTCCTCCTAGAGTCATTACTAAGTAATACATGTGTACTATTAATATAAGCCAATTGAAATTAAATCGTCAAGTATTTTTATTAAATAAACTAATCGCACTCATCAAAATGGAAATATCTTATTATCGGCCGATCTAAACTTAAGGGGATAAAACCCATCTTTTTAATAGCAAAGAACACTATCAGCTTTAATTGATTCTTCAATTAGTACATCAGGCATAGCAAACTCTGCTTTATATCCATTTAGAAGCTTCTCATCGTAACCTCTTGATTTGGCTGACTTCCCCGAGACATATATGGTAACTTTTGAATTTTTTAAATTTTCAAGATGTTCGTATAAATCTCCAGTACCTTGACCAACAATTTCTCCAGCTTTTTTGCAATTTAATATGTCTACTCCATCTCCTGCTAAAAAAAGAGTTACTTTATGATCGTTTTTTTCTGCAGTAAGTGCAACAAGTAAACCTAAAGTTACTTTATTTTGGGATTCTAAACTGCTATAAATATGTACTAGCACTGTATTGTCGGTAATAATAGACATTTAACTCTCCTTAGAATTAAGTTATTTAATCTTAAAAAAATCTATCTTTATTAGCCGCATTTTTTATGAAACCCTTACCACTTTCAAAGCTAATTATTAGTAATTGAAATTCAATCTGAATTGAAGGGCAATTAGCTTCTTTTTTTCTTAATATTCAATTACAAAGCATTCAAATTCATGAGATCTCTTTTATTCTTACCTTTACTTTTTGGTTTCTCAGGACCAGCTATCGCAGATTCAGAAGTATTTAAAATAGACGTATCAGCAGAGAGTTATCGCAACTATATTCTTAGTGGAACTGATAGGAATGGATCAGTAAGTGAGGAGGATCCAACAGTTACAGTGAATAAAGGAGACACAATTATTTTTGATGTTGATGCATCTCGTCATCCGTTCTATATAAAAACTGAATTTTCTCGTGGAGGTGGTGATCAGGTAACCAAAGGGACAATTTCTGGAACTCCCGGAACGCAAGATGGAAAACTATCGTAGAATACCACGGGCGTATCAGCAGGGAAATACTATTATGTTTGTTCTCCGCATGCATCTTTTGGAATGGGCGGGACAATTATTGTTGAATAAATAAATAAAACGCTTACTACTTACTCCTATATTCAAACGTTTTAAAAAGAGTGCTTTTTTCTCATCACTTAATCAGAATACTTGTCCTGTTTATGATGCTGAAGAAATAAAAAACAAGAGCAAAAAGAAGCTATTAATAAGTTATATCCATAAAAAAAGGGCGTTAAGTACGCCCTTTTTAAAAGCTAGATCATCCCCATCACCCAGCCTTTCTAAAATAATAGCACTACATATGGTGTTTGACTGTAATATTTCTTACTTTAGGTGGGGTTGTTTGTTTCTATTTTATTTGCCATGATAGAAATCCCCATCACCTAGACTCGCAAGGGTCTTTTTCTATGTCTAGTTTTGGATCAGATATTCCATTTATACTTCTTGCAAAATTAAGGAAATTGAAAGTTA
>QCSX01000038.1 GCA_003209065.1 Prochlorococcus sp. AG-670-N10 | reverse complement strand
TAGTTTATAAAATATGAATTGAAATGAAAATTACCTTGGGCAGAGTTGTTTTAAATCATAGTACTCATATAGATGGTTTGATTCCAGTTCTTAAAAAACTAGCCTTAAACAAAAGAATTAAAATTATAACTCCAGCAATAATATCTAGAGCAAGAGGGAAATCTTCAAACTTAGTTATAAGAGTTTCTGTTAAAACAATTAACGGTTACAAAGCTATTGCAAGAAAAGGGAAAACAGCTCAAGAGGTTTTTATTTCAACTGACTTAAGTAAAGATGAATTAAAAAAGCTTTTAGATGTTTGTAATCATGGTTAATGTTAAAAATATGATTTCACCTTATATATTTTAAAAATTAATGAAATTATTTTTAAAAACCCTTTTATATTTATTATTTTTATTTTCATTTTCATTTTCATTTGAAAATAGTGCTTTTTCACTATCTGACAATGAAATAAAAGAATTTTGTCAAAAAAAGACTAGAAAATTAACTTGTATAAAAAATTTAAAATCAAAAAAATTCAATTTATTTCAAGGGAATCGAATTGAAATACCTGTAATACCCTTCAAAAAATAGCTATATTTCAAATTTCGAACTCCGATTTAAAAAGAGAAAAAGCTTTATTGTAATCAGCAATTAAATTTTCAGAATTATTATTGAAGCCTATTAATTCGTAGTCTTTTTTTAACTGATCATAAGTATTAACAACTTCGTTAAAAGCAGTCATATATTCTTTTTGTATATCCTCATCGTCAATATCATAAATTTTAGCCAAAACTAATTCAACATTTTTTCTCGATGAATATATTTCCTTCTCGAAATCTTTATTTAACTTTCTTCTTTTTTTAGGCATTATGAGTTTTATATTTAAATTATAAATTTACAATAATCAAAATCATGCCTAAAATAAATTAAAACTTAAAAAATAAAAATATAGTTTTCAAATCAAAATAAAACCAGTATATTCCAAATAAGCTATTTGATAATATGGAGAAAAAAGAATCAAGAAAGGCTCAAGATATAAAAAATCAAACTTTTGAGACTAAACAATCAAAAGCCGCGAGGAATTCAAATAATAAAAAAGATAAATTTCTCCCTTGGTGGGTCGAACTATTATTTGTTCAAATTGGATTACCAGATAAATGGTTGATTAAAGTTCTACAGTCAAAGAGAAAAAGTGGTGAGTTGATTAAAAATGAAAAAAGAACAATAATTATATTTTTATTTGTTTTAGCAGGGCTAGCCTATTTATATCCTGTAGTTAAATACTCTAAAACTAAATTAGATTGTGAGACAATTTCCAAAAATTACATTATAGAGAATAAAAATCTAGTCAATATAACTAAACAACAACTTAGAATGTTATCTACTAATTTTTGTAATGGTGGTGAGGAGATATATCAAATTGAAAATCTCAATGATTGATTTAGTTACTTATTTCAAAATAAAATCAATAAAGAATACTATAATTTAAAATAAAAATAAGATTTAAAATCCAAATATTTATTCAATGACAGATCCCACAAAAAAAGAAAATGTAAAAATGCATTTAAAAGACTTAAGATTTAATTTAAAAAAAATGCATCTTGCTGTTACTGAAGAGTTATTACTTCCACAACCAGATGAGGTTAAAACTCTAATGTATAAAATGGATCAATTGGTAAAAGCAATAGAATCAAAATAAACTATAGTTTATGATAAATGATCTCATAGTTAACTAAGACATTAAAATTAAATGAAAAATTTTATAAAACTAACAAAACTATCCTTAATTATAATATTTTTAACATCTTGCAAAACATCAGTTACCAATGAAGAATTAATTAAAAATTCAGAAGACATAAAAAGTGATCAAATAACAAAAGTAAAAAGCAAAATGGAATTAAAATACTCTTGCGGAGAAGATGGGATTTCAGAATTTCTCAATGATGGATGGATTATAGTAGAAGAATATTCAGAAGAAAAAGTATGTACCTGGAAATCAATTTCTGCTACTAAAGATTGCGATATGGAGAAAGATAAAGGTTGTAAAATAACAATTCCTGATAAAATAGGTGAGGAAAAAGTTTATTTATTAGAGAAATAAGTAAAAATAATGTCTAACAAAAAAGAATATTTAATGGAATTAATATTTATGAAATTAAAACATAATAATTCAAGAAAAATAAGTTTACAAAAAAAAGAATTTACTCAATTTATAAATTCCCTAATAAATAATAATTAATAGTCAATAATTACAAATCAGAATTTGTTAATATACAAAATAATATAACCAACATTTAATAGATATTTAAATAAATGTACAATTTCTCATCATTAACTCTAATACTTGTATCAATTTTCGTTCTTAGTCTATATTTTCTATTTAAAGTTACTTCTAAAGCAAAAGAATAAATCGATTTTTTTAAAAGTTATTAATTAAATAATAGGATCTTATTTAAGTAATAAGACAGATTAATTATCAAAACATTACTTTATATAAAATCATTATATTCTTCCAAAATAGATTTTTAGTCCACTTATCTAGAATATAAATCCTATTCAAAGCATTAACAATTGCTATATTTGAGTAAGATTTATAATCTGTATAGTAATCATTCATTTATATAATATTTGTTATAAATTTAGATTTTAAAAATTCATCTCCTTATTTTTGTATTACAAATAACAATAATAAACATTCATTGAATAAGAGTATCAAACAATACTGAACTAATCTTACTATATTTATAATAATTAATTTATTTAAAATTATGTCTTACGAAGCTGGAAGTAAAGAGTGTAGACATTTGATAGAAGCAAAGGAAAGTCTATTATTAGCAATGGAGTCTTTAAGTAACATCGATTCATCGGACATCTTGCAAATACAAATAAAAGAAATTTACAATAAATTAGAGGTAATGCATGACAAACGTAAAAAGATAGAATACAGCTCTTAAACATTTATAAATGGTTTTAGAAAAAAATTAGAAATTTTCAAATTCATTTTTAACCTTTTTTTTACGTTTATCAGACAACAATTCATAAAGAGCATCTAGTTGTGCATGCACTTCTTTCGCTTCACTAAGATCAGGCAATAAATCATCTTTTATAAGCATTTGATACATCTCTCTTAGTTCTTGCCTTATATATCTAAGGTGTGAACTTACTTCTTCTCTCTTAGATGCACTCATATAAACCATTTATCATTTCAATTATACAATATTGCGTTTTTTGAATTTTTTTTGAGATATAATAGCTGAATACAAATTTATCAAAACTTAAATTATTTATTAAATTTCTAAATTAGTTTGTTGTAAGATTAATATTATGAAGAAAAAAGCAACAAAAAGAAATCCAAAAAAAAAAATAATAAAAAAGGATAAGAATGAATTAGGTCAAACAAAAAATTCAGCAAAGTTAATTTTATTTATTTTTGGTATTGGGCCCATAATTGGAATTATAATTTTCTTATTTAGTAAAGGATTTTTTAATTCCCCAAATATTTAATATGAAAATAAAATTCTCAATTAAATAAATTATTAATTAAATAGTTCATAAGATTTTAGAATTACTCATACTTTTTTAAGAGAATAAATTCTGAATTTAGCAATATTTCTTGCATTATCAGGATCAGAAATAACAAATGGATGATCAAATAAAATTTCTATTACTTTATCTATTTTCTGATTAATATCGTTACAATTCACTTTTTGCCATTCCTCATCAAAAGATATAGCAAAACTGTCTGCGTTATTATAAGTTTTATCTTTCATAAAAAATTGTAATTACAAGTTAAAAGTTCTTAAAATAATTAAATCTAAACAAATTGCTAATAATAAAAATGAAAAAATCTAAATAGCTGCTTTTACTATAATCTAAAACAAAAATTCTTACAAAACTATTCTAGTTCGTTATCAACTTTAAAATAATTTATGCCCCTAAATATTTAGAAACAATTTGACAGAAATGTTACAATAGTGATAATTAGTATATAAAAATGGAAGATACAGTTAAAAGGATAGGATATTTACCTAGAAAAAGAGTTCTAGAAATTATAAATCAAATATCTAAAAGTGAATCCATAAGTCTGTCAAAAGTTGTTGGGATATTAGTAGAAGAAGCGTTGGATGCCAGAGGTATAGACAATTTCGGATATAGCAATTTGAGTAAGACTAAATCATACAATTCTGAAAGTTATGTTGAAAATGAACCCAATAAAAATATATCTAATTCTGAGGATGAATTTGTTGATGATAGCGGATATACAATCTCTCCCAATAAAGCATTGGATAGATCCATATCAACTGCAGATATTGAACTAGCTAATAAGATTAATATTTTAAAAGAATCAGGTTTAATTTAAAAAAGGTAATACGTTAAATTTGTTATGAATAATTAATGCACTATATTCAATATATAATTATTGTGTATCCATGATTATTTTTTTATAATTATTATTCGAATATTAATTTCTTTTCTAAAATAAAAATTCTTTATTAGTAAAAAATGAAAGATATAAAATGTCCATCATGTGGAAAAACTTTCAGAATAGATCCAAGCAGCTTTGAAGAAATACTTCTTCAAATTAAAGACGAGGAATTTAACAAGCAAATAGAGGAAAGACTTAAACTCGCTGAAGAAGATAAGAATAAAGGTATAGAAATAGCCAAACAAGAATTAAAAATAAAATTAATGGAAGACAGACAAAAAAAAGATACCAAAATTCAAGACCTTGAGTCTAAGTTGAATATTGCAGAAGAAAAGAAATTAAATGCATTAAATGAACTAAAAAATAAAGCTACGAACAAAATCAATTTACTCAATAATGAAGTGATTAAACTAAAGGAGGATATTGAAAGGCAATCCGTAATTAGTGATTTATCGTCAAAGAATAAAGTAATTGAAGCTGTAAATAGTTTAGAAAAAGAAAAAACTTCATTAATAAACTCTATTGAAAAAATGAAATTAGAACAATCTATTAATGAGCGAGAAATTGAAGAAAAATATAAGAACAAAATTACTGAGCGTGATTTAACTATTCAAGAACTAAGAGATATGAAATCAAAACTTTCAACAAAAATGGTTGGAGAAACATTAGAAATACATTGTGAGACGCAATTCAATCTAAATCGAGCTACTGCTTTTAAAAACTCATATTTTGAAAAAGATAATGATGCCAGCTCAGGAAGCAAAGGTGACTATATTTTCAGAGAGTTTGATGATAATAAAATTGAAATTGTCTCTATCATGTTTGAGATGAAAAACCAAAGTGCTGATGGTTTTAATAAACGAAAAAATGAAGACTTCTTTAAAGAATTAGATAAAGATAGAACTCAGAAATCATGCGAATATGCAGTATTGGTTTCGTTATTGGAACCAGAAAGTGAATTATATAATTCCGGAATTGTAGATGTCTCTTATAAATATCCAAAGATGTTTGTAATAAGGCCACAATTCTTTCTGCCTATTATTTCTCTTCTTAGAAATGCTTCTTTTGAGACTTTAAAGTATAAAACTCAAATAGATTTAATGAAAAGAGAGAATTACGACATAACAAATTTTGAAAGTACTCTTGATCAATTTAAAAATGCGGTAGGGAAAAACGTTTCATTAGCGCAGGATAGATTTAATGACGCAATTTCTGAAATAGATAAATCAATAAGTCATTTACAAAAAACGAAAGAGGCATTATTGGTATCTAAAAAACATCTTTTATCTGCTGATAGTAAATCTCAAGATTTAACAGTTAAAAAGTTAACTAAAAATAATCCCACAATGAAGAAGAAATTTAATGATTTAAGAAATGACGAAGACTTAAAATAAATTCAATTCAACTACAGAAAGTTCATAAAAATTTCATATTTAATAATTTCTGAATTAATAAGGATATAATACATTTATTGATTTAATTATAAATAATGGCTTCGAACACTCCTATTTATAGTATTGCTAAGGAACTTAATATTGATAGTAATAGAATTTTATCAGCTTGCAAATCAATAGGTATAAATGCGAAAGGAGCAACAAAACGATTAAATGAAGAAGAATTAGAAAAAGTAAAAAATTACTTTGAAACAGGTAAAAATGTTTCTGAAGAAATAGTTGAAATTAACCTAAAGAAAACTTCAATTAAAAGCAAAACAAAAACAATTAAAAGAGAAACAAAAATAAGTTATTTCCCAAATAGACTTATTGCGAAATCTTAAATAAAACAAATATTTTCCTTTTTAAAGAAAGCAAAACCACAGAACAAATAACTAATTACTTATCATAAGTAAAAATACTTAAAATGAAAATCACTGAGGCCTTAAAATCTCTTGAAAATTCTTGGTCAAGAGAAGAAATCCTATCAAAAATAAAGAATGGTGAAAATTCTGAAAAAATAGTAAATGACTTTTGTTCTTCTAAACAACAAGAAATTGAAACACTAACTAATTTTATTAATCCAGACGACAAAATCCTATTAAGTGAAATAGAAGATTTATCAAATATAGAGTCAAAACTTATAAATAAAATTAAAAATTACAATTTGAATAAAGTTGATTCATCAAAAATAGAAATAGTTCAAAAACAGATTCCACAACCTGAAAAAAAGATATCATTTGATTTAGGGGTTTTCATGATGAAATGGAGTAATAAAATTGTTTTTATTTCTCTTTTAACTATTTCAGCAATAGCATTAACTAAACAAGCTTGGGCATAATTCGCTAAATTAACCTTATTAGAATAAATTAAATTTTTGAGAGAGAATAGTTCTCATTTAATTAAATACACAAGTAGTGGTCTTTATTGCGAACTAGCAGATACTTGGATAGATCCAATTAAACCAGTAAAAAGAGCACTAATTACTCATGCCCATATGGATCATTTCACCTTTGGATGCGATGAATATATATCAACCTATGAAACTGCTGAAATTATAAAAGAAAGAATAGGAAAAGAAATCAATATTAAAACTTACGATTATGATAAAGAATTTAAAATTAACGGTATCAAGATTTCCTTTCATCCTTCAGGTCACATTCTCGGCTCAAGTCAAATCAAATTTAGTCTCGCTGAAGAGATATGGTTAATCACTGGTGATTATAAACGTCAAAAAGATGAAACTTGCAAAGAATATGAAATAGTAAAAACTGATTATTTGATAAGTGAATCAACTTTTGGCTTGCCAATTTTTAAATGGGATGAGCCTCAAAAGATAGCAACTGATATTTCAAAATGGGTGAACACATCCCAAGAAAAAACTTCTATCTTATTTTGCTATTCGCTTGGAAAAGCACAAAGAATATTGAATGAAATTAGTAAAACAAATTTTATAAATAATATTTATACACACAGCAGTATTTATAGGATGAATAACTGTTATAAAAAATTAGGAATTGATATCATTGAAACAAAAAAATTAGAACATACAAAAAACAATTCAGAGCTTAAAGGAAGTCTAATAATACTTCCACCCTCTTTAAATAAAAGTTCTTCTCTAAAAAATTTTAAAGATAGTCAAACTGGATTTGCAAGTGGATGGATGTCAATTAGAGCACTCAGAAAAAGGTCTGGATATGATAAAGGTTTTTCTATCTCAGACCATGCTGATTGGATAGCTATTTTAAGGACAATAAAAGAATCTAAAGCTAAAAATGTTTTTTTTCATCATGGAGATAGTGAAGCTTTAAATAAATATTTAAAAGAAAAAAATTCGATAAATGTTCTTGAATTTGAATATAAAAAATGAGCCTAAAAAAGTTTTCAGAATTATTTATAGATTTAGATTCTTGTAATAGCACAAATAAAAAGATAGAAATTTTACAAAACTATTTTTCTTCAAATGAGGATTTAGAAAACTCATGGACAATATATTTACTTACAGGAAAAAACAATAAGAGATTTGTAAGTGGAAGATCCCTTAAAACTTTATTTTCAGAAATTTATGAATACCCTTTATGGTTAATTGATTCTTGTTATTTAAAAGTTGGAGATTCTGCAGAAGTTATATCCCTATTATTGAGGAATATGATCACTGGAAAAAATATAAAATATCAAGATGTTTCTCTGGATGAATTATTAAAAAAATCTTTTCCAGAGTTATCAATTCTTAAAGAAGATGATAAGAAATTAAGAGTAAAAGAAATTTGGGAAAGCATTCCAATAGAAAACATTCTAGTTATAAATAAAATCTTAACTGGTACTTTTAGAGTTGGAGTCTCTATAGGCTTGATAACAAAATCAATAGCCAAGCTAATTAATCTAGATGAAGCAATAATTTCTCATAGATTAATGGGCGATTTTATTCCCTCTGAAGAATCATATAAATTAT
>QCSX01000037.1 GCA_003209065.1 Prochlorococcus sp. AG-670-N10 | reverse complement strand
TCAGGTAAAAGTACTGCAATGAACATTATTGGCTGTCTAGACAGACCATCTCAAGGTGTTTATAAATTAAATGGAACTCCTGTTGAAAATTTATCTGATGATGAATTAGCTGAGTTAAGAAACCAAAAATTAGGATTTGTTTTCCAACAATTCCACCTTCTCTCAGATGCTACAGCACTAGAAAATGTTCTTTTACCGATGATTTATGCAGGAGTAGATCCTACAGAAAGAGAAAAAAGAGCAAAAAATGCACTAGACAAAGTTGGACTTTCTGAGAGAGTAAATAATCGTCCTAATCAATTGTCAGGAGGGCAACAACAACGTGTAGCTATTGCAAGAGCAATTATCAATAATCCTGCAATTTTATTAGCCGATGAACCCACTGGCGCTTTAGATTCAAAGACGACAGAAGATGTATTAGACCTTTTTGATAAACTTCATGAATCAGGTATAACTATAGTTTTAGTTACGCACGAAGATGAAGTTGCAAGTCGGGCAAAGAAAATAGCAAAGTTTAAAGATGGGAAAATAATTGAATTAAAAGTTAAATAAATTTAAAACCTCGTTAATATTTTTTCTTGGATTTCATTATAAATTCTCAAATTCCCATTATCATCTACCTCTTTTATTAACCAATCATTTGAGTTATATCCTCTAGGTAAATGTTTTTTTGTAAGATATTTATTTGCGTTTTTAATAATATATTCTTTTCTATCATTACATTCGACTGAGTCATGAATAGTTTTAAGGATTTTTGCAGTCCAAACATTTTCACATATATTTTTAGTATTAAGTATTTCAGATAAAGCAATGCCCTCTAATGGAGTTTTATTTAAAAAATTCATGCCGATACCTATCCTTAAATAGATAATTTCTTTCCCTCTTGTTATCACTCTGGGTAAAAATCCAATTAATTTTTTTGAATTAAAAAAAATATCATTTGGCCATTTTAAATCAACTTTTATAGATTCCTTATTCAACATTTCACATAACTTAATTGCGAATGAAAGACTAAATATCTCACTTGAAAATTTTGAGGTAAAAATTGGATAAGCCGCACTTAGCCATATTCCTCCTTTAGGAGAAATCCATCGTCTTGAATTCTGACCTGTTCCTAAAAATTGTTCTTTAGCTACTATTGCTCTTGGTTTATATCTTTTGATTGGAGAATCTTGGAGCCAATTTGTTAGTTCGTATTCAGTACTTTTACATTTTAATTTGTATTGAAGTTTCCAATTAGGACAAACTCCCTGGATTTTTTTGTAGTAATATGTGGTCTTAGCTACTGATCCTAAAACTTTCACAAATCCTTAATATAAAAAACAGGCAATCTTGACAAGATTAAATTATCTTAACCTTTATAACTTTAATTATATCAATTGAATAAAAGATATTTACCAATATTGAATAAAAGATATCCATCATCAATGCGAAATTGTATTGATAATTTCAAAAAATCATGGGAAGACCTAGATAAACTATCCAAACTAAATGAGAATTGGGAAAAGTTAATTGGTCTGGAATTATCTAAAGCATGTAAGCCCTTAAAAATTGAACAGAAGACTCTTATTATTGCTGTAAATCATCCACAATGGAGGCAGGCACTAATTTATAACAAACATAGATTAAAGGAGAGTATTAGCGGATTTGGAATAAATTTAAATGAAATAAAGATAATTCAAAATTATGAAGTCAAAAGCTTAGATAAAAAAGAGATTAATGCAAAAACAGTCTGGGAAAATCATCCGAGCAGAATAAAGAATAATAATATGGTTATTTGCAAAATATGCAATAGTCCTGCACCAGAAGGTGAGATATCAAGATGGGGGAAATGTACTTTTTGTTGGAGAAAAAATAATTAAGATGAATTTTATTTTTCTAATATTAATATTCCCATTTGATTGAAAAAAATAGTCCTATATTCAACTTTCTTAAACCCTACTCCTTTTGCAATAAGCATAAGTTCGTTTCCCTTTGGAAAATTTTTTATACTTTTTTCAATATAAGAATATTCTTTACTTAATCTAAAAATTTTTGAAATTGGGACCACAACAAATCTTAAATATATTTTTTGAAACAAATCAGCTATAGAATTAAATTTAGAATGATTAAAGTCAAGAAACCCAGCTCTACCCGTATCACTTAAGAGATTAAAAACTTTTTTTAGTCCTTCCTCTACATTGACTAAATTTCTTAAACCATAAGACATACAAATTCCATCATAATTTTTTAAATCTTCATCTATTTCTAAGATATCTTGCATCTCCCAAGAGATAATTTTATTTTCAATCAATTTCGACTTTTCCTTTGCAATATTTAAAATTTCTTTTGCACTATCTATTCCAGTAACACTTCCATTGGGCCTAACTTTTTTAAAAATTAAAAATGATAGATCCCCAGTTCCACAACATAAATCAGCCCAATTTTCCCCATTAATTGGTTTTAATAAATCAACTAATGTCTTTTTCCAATATTTGTGTAATCCCAGACTAAGCAAACTATTTAAAAAGTCATAACTACAAGAAATATTATTAAAAATACTTTTAACCTCATTAGTTTTTTTATATCGCATATTTAAATATTTTTAATTAATGATAAATTGTTTTTAAATTAGGTCTCATTGGTAGTTTCTTTTCAATAAGAAAAGATTTTATTTCATCTATAGTAAGTTTTTTATCATGAAGTAAAGATGCTAAAAGTGCTGCAGAGGCTTTACCTTTGGTAAAAACATCATAAATATCTTCTACTGAGCCTGCACCCCCAGAAGCAATTACAGGAATATTAACTGCATTTGCAACTGTTTGAGTCAATAATAAGTCGTATCCATTTTGCGTCCCATCACCATCCATTGAAGTTAATAAAATTTCTCCAGCACCTAATTCCTCAACTTTTTTTGCCCAACTTATTACATCTAAACCAGTATTCTCTCGTCCACCCTTAACATATACTTCCCATTCATTATATTTATTAATTTTTTTTCTTGCATCAATAGCAATAACTATACATTGTGTTCCAAAATTCGTAGAGCTTTTGGAAATTATGTCTGGATTTTTTACTGCAGAAGAATTTAAACTTACTTTATCTGCTCCTGCTCTTAAAAGATCATTAATTGAGTTGATCGAATTTATGCCACCACCAACAGTAAATGGAATTTTAACTGATTTCGCTGTTCTAGAAACAAGGTCAACTAATGTTTTTCTATTTTCCACACTAGCTCTTATATCTAAAAATACTAATTCATCCGCTCCTGCTTCTGAGTATTTACAAGCTAATTCGACAGGGTCACCAGAGTCTCTAAGGTTTACAAAATTAACACCTTTAACTACCCTCCCATTAGCTACATCTAAACAAGGAATTAAACGAAGAGCTACCATTTTAATAAAAATTGTCCAAAGGCTGTTAATCTTGCATAATAGCTTCCATTTTACCTCTTATGGCTGAAACAAAATTATTACCCAAAATTGGTAGTAAAGTTAAAATTAACATTAACAAAGTTAAAGATAGATTACCTGCAAAGCTAATTGATCAGATATCATCAAACCCAAGAGTTGTAACAACTGGATATAAAATGACCGATGGTAGAAGTATTGGTATTACTGTTAAATTACAAAACGGAGAGGAAAATTGGTTTTTCCCTGAAGAAATTGAGAAAGGTTAAATATTAAAAGTGAATGATCCAAAACAATTATTAGGAATTAAAGGGGCTTCAGAGACTTCAAGTATTTGGAAACTACGTATACAATTAATGAAGCCAATCACATGGATCCCCTTGATATGGGGGGTAATCTGTGGAGCTGCAGCAAGCGGAAATTTTCAGTGGACAATAAGTAATGTTTTAGCCTCACTAGCATGCATGCTCATGAGCGGACCACTTTTAGCAGGTTATACCCAAACTATTAATGATTTTTTTGATAGAGAAATTGACGCTATTAATGAACCTAATAGACCAATACCTTCTGGAAAGATTTCGATTAAGGAAGTAAAAATACAAATTTGGGTATTACTTATTGCTGGTTTAGTAGTCTCTTTTTTATTAGATTTATATGCAAAACATAGTTTCCCCTCTGTCTTTCTTCTGGCTTTAGGTGGGTCTTTAGTAAGTTATATCTATTCTGCTCCTCCTTTAAAATTGAAGCAAAATGGATGGCTAGGAAATTATGCTTTAGGAGCTTCATATATAGCTCTCCCATGGTGGGCGGGACAAGCCTTATTTGGGAAATTAACTATTGTTACAGCATTACTAACTCTTGCTTATAGTCTTTCTGGACTAGGAATAGCAGTTATAAATGATTTCAAAAGTGTTGAAGGGGATTCAAAACTAGGATTAAATTCGTTACCTGTAATATTTGGAATTAAAAAGGCTAGTAGAATAAGTGCTGGTCTCATTGATATTTTTCAATTAGCAATGGTTATCGTATTAATTGTTATTGGACAACATTTAGCATCAGTAATTTTAGTTTTACTGGTAATTCCTCAAATTACATTTCAAGATATGTGGTTACTAAGGGACCCATTAAAATTTGATGTCAAATACCAGGCAAGTGCTCAGCCATTTCTTATAACTGGAATGTTAGTAACCGCTTTAGCAATAGGACATAGTTTTTTAGTAGCTTAAAGTGAATGAAATAAAATATAAATATTTTATTTTTAGCTCATCGATATTTATTTTCTTTGTCATATTTTTCCCCATACTTAATTTAATTAGGATTACTTTAAATTTTGACCCACTTAAAATCAATACTTCAAAATCAATACCCTATTCTTATGAAATATTCTCTTCTGATAATAAAACATTAAGAAAATTAAGTCGAAAATTCGATGTTCTTGATAATGCAAATGCGATACCATTTTTTCTAAAGTATTCTTTTATCTCGGGTGAGGATAAAAGATTTTTTAACCATAATGGAATTGACTTAATAGGTTTATCAAGAGCCTTTATTAGTAATATTCAGAGCGGATACTTTAAAGAGGGTGGAAGCACTATTACTCAGCAAGTAGCAAGATTAATTTTCTTAAATAATGATTTAAGTTTTCAAAGAAAAATTAAAGAAATAATAATTTCCTTAGTGATAGACTTGAAATTCAGTAAAAATCAAATTTTAAAATTATATTTAAATAATATTTACTTAGGATCGGGAGCTTATGGTATTAATGAAGCCTCCCAAGTTTATTTTGGAAAACTTATAACGGAATTATCATTATCTGAGGTTGCCTTAGTAGCTGGATTAGCACCTGCTCCCTCGATTTATTCGCCTTATGAAAATATCGATTTAGCTATTAAAAAAAGAAATAAAATTTTAAAAGATATGTATATTAATGGCTACATATCTTTAGACGAGAGAAATGAAGCCTTAAAGGAAAAAGTTAATTTAAATTATTCAATAAATAATAAAGATTCTAAAGATAATTTATTAGTAAATTTCATCCTCAAGGAAACAAACAACAAAATCAAAAATCATAAAAAGTACAAATTTTTACGGATAAAATCGAGCATCAATAAAGATTGGCAGGAAGTAGGACAAAAAATTTCTAAGTCTATAGGGCCTAATAATATTGAAACAGCATTGTTATCAATAGAATCCAATAGCGGTTTAATTCGAACAATGATAACTAGTAAGAATCCAACAATAAACGAATTTAATAGAGTTACCTCAGCCATAAGGCCTTTAGGTTCAACTTTTAAAATTATTCCATATACTGCAGCATTAAAAGAAGGTATAAAATTAAGAGATAAATTCGAAGATTTACCTAAATGCTGGGAAGACTATTGTCCCAAAAATTTTTCTGAAATTTATCGAGGTAAGATATCTTTAATAGATTCTTTTAAAACCTCTTCAAATATAGTTCCTCTAAAAATTTCTAGTGATATAGGTCTTAAAAAAATTATAAATCTAGCTAATTTATTTGGCCTAGGGTATGAACAACCGCTTGAAGAATTTCTACCATTAGCTATCGGATCTTATGGAGATAGCCTCCTAAATATTACAAATGCCTATGCAACTCTGAATAGCAATGGGAATCTATATAAGCCAAGCATTCTTGAAAAAATAGAATCAAATAATTATGAATTAATTTGGGAAAATAAATTTATTCATGAGAAGATATTAGATTCCGAAGTAAACAAAAGCCTAAATAATCTACTTGAAAAATCAGTTTCGGAAGGTACTTCGATAGCAGCCTCAATTAAAGGAGAAAGAGTATATGGCAAGACAGGAACTACAGATGGGAACAGGGATCTTTGGTTTATTGGTTCAATTAATAATCTTACTACCGGAGTTTGGATAGGTTTTGATGAAAACAAAGAAACTAAGTTATCTAGCGGTAATGCAGCTTATTTTTGGAAAAAGTTCATAAGTAAAATATATGATTTAGAGATTTAATAATAAAATACTTCATTTTTTATTTATAAGAAATTTTTGCTGCATAAAATCCATCTCCTGGTTCATCAAATTTCGGTAAGATTTGTTTTTCACTATCTAATTTAATTTCCTTATTTTTTGTCAAAAATCTTTTAATTAGAAAATTATTTTCTTCAGGACATATTGTACAAGTTGAATAAACTAAAGTTCCATTTCTTTTTAAAAGAGGTAAAACGCTTTCTAATAATCTTTCCTGTAAAAGAATTAATTGATTTATTTTATCCTTACTTAAAGACCATCTTGAATCAGGATTTCTTGCTAAGGTTCCAATCCCTGAACATGGAGCATCAATTAAGATTTTATCAAAATAAGAGATAAGATTTGGTTGAATATCAACTAAATTAGTAGCATCAGCTTTCAAAGTTTTAACACTTTTTATATTTAATCTTTCCAAATTTGATTGAAGTATTTTCAATCTTTTTTCTGATCTATCAACAGCTAAGATTTCAGCATCGTCATTAGCTAACTGAGCTAAATGAGTTGTTTTACTTCCTGGGGCAGAGCAGGCATCTAGAATCTTTTCCCCTTTCATTGGATTTAAAAGAGGAGCGACCCATTGAGAAGATCTATCTTGGACTACCCACAGCCCATCGCTGTAGCCAGGGAGTTTTTTAATAGACCTTGGATTAGAATTTAAAGCGATCCCATTTTTTAATTGACTGATTGCGGTAGCATTAATATTACATTCAGCAAGTTCATTCAAAAATTTATTTAAATCAGTTTTAAGAGAATTAATTCGCAAATCAATTGAAGGTTTTTTATTAAATGCCTTGGCGATATTTTTAGCTTCTTTTATTCCTACCCAATTAACAATTTCTTTTACAAGCCATATTGGTAATGACTCAAGAGAAGACAATCTCTCTATTTCATCTGAGGATATTTTTGGGACATGTTCTTTTTCTATATGTCTAACGGTATTTCGTAATATTGCATTTACAGTTCCAGCCAAACCTTTTAAATCAGTTTTCTTTGCAACTTCTACAGTTGAAGAAATAGCTGCAGAAAATGGAATTTTATCCATTTTTAATAATTGATATAAACCTATATGTAAAAGCCATCTTAGTTTTGGTGGTTGCTTAGTATGAGAAAGTTTTGATGTATGGTCTATCCAAAGATCAAGGAATTTTCTATACCTAATACATCCAAAAGATAATTCCGTTATGAATGCTATATCTAATGCATTGAACTCATAATTTTTTAGTACCTTTTCTAGAGCATGATCTGAATAAATTCCTGAACTTACTTTTAATAGAATTTCCCAAGATGCTTTTCTTTGAAGGTACCCTTTAATCAATGTATAAAATCTTGTTTAGTAATATATGCTAAATATACTATTAATTATGAATATTGTTCTTAGCTATTAATTGAAGTATTAAACCAAATAAAACCAAGAACACTAACTAAGGTTAAATTGAATCCCAAAAATATATAGATGTTAAGAGAATGGACTTTTTCTCTTGAAAATAATTTATTTTTTTTATTTTTTTTCATTTGTAATTAGAACAAAAAGTTAAAGAGGTTAAAAGTGAGTCCCATTTTATTTTTTCTAAACTAATAACCTCTCTGGCTGCGAAAGGAATTAATTCTTTTAGAGCACTTAATTTCAAATACAAATTAGTTATGCAATCTAAATTTCAAAAAAGTAAACAAAAGAGTAAAATTTGCACCAAGTTAAAATTATTTTAGATTAATCAATGGTCTATATTACTATTAATCTAACACGTGTTTTTAATATTTATTAATATCATTAGATTCTCTTAAGTTTTAAAATTGACTATAAATTTAGTGTTTAATTTAATAAAGATTACTTATAAATTCCTCAGCTATTCTTAAATGACCATTTAGCTTTTCTTCACTCATTTTATCTAAATTTCTCGTTAACATAGCAAGTCTATATTGTTTTCTAAAATAAGTTTCATTATCTTTTATAAATTTCCAAAACAAACCATCCCAGATTGAACACCAAGGACCACTTTTATAATCAGACATTTTTTTCACATAATTTGAGCTAGAAATATAAGGTTTTGTTGAAAAGATCCCTCCATCGCTAAATTGACTCATTCCATAAACATTAGGGACCATTACCCAATCATAAGAATCTATAAACATTTCCATAAACCATTTATAAACATGATCAGGATGTATACGACATAAAAGCATAAAGTTTCCTATTATCATAAGCCTCTCAATATGATGGCAATAACCGTATTTAATAATATTATTTATGACGATATCTACTGGATCGATTCCTGTGGTTCCCTTATAGAAACACTCAGGCATAGGCTTATTATCAAAATTCCAAAAATTAGTAGTACGCATTTGGGTACCATATTTTTCATAAACTAAGCAAATAAATTCTCTCCATCCAACTATTTGACGAATAAAACCTTCTAAAGAGTTAATAGGAAC
>QCSX01000036.1 GCA_003209065.1 Prochlorococcus sp. AG-670-N10 | reverse complement strand
ATTACTTCATGCCGGGTCAGTTTGATAATCCAGCAAACCCAGAAATTCATTTCAAAACAACTGGGCCTGAAATTTGGGATGATTGCGATGGTGAGATTGATGTTTTTGTTGCTGGGGTTGGAACAGGTGGAACAATTACAGGAGTTTCAAGATACATCAAACAAGAGAAGGGCAAGAATATTGTTTCTGTAGCAGTAGAGCCATCACATAGCCCTGTTATTACACAGACAATGAATGGCGAAGAAGTTAAATCTGGACCACACAAAATACAAGGCATAGGAGCAGGATTTATTCCTAAAAACCTTGATTTATCAATTGTTGATAAAGTTGAACAGGTCACAAATGATGAATCAATCGAGATGGCTCTTAGATTGGCAAAAGAAGAAGGTCTTCTCGTAGGAATATCTTGTGGGGCTGCTGCTGCTGCTGCTGTTAGATTAGCTGAGCAAGATGAATATGCAGGAAAAACTATAGTGGTTGTATTGCCAGATTTAGCTGAGAGGTATTTATCATCAATTATGTTTACTGAAGTTCCAAGTGGAATAATTGAGGAGCCAGTTAAAGCTTAAATTTATTTGTTCACCAGAAATGAATCTGGGGAAATGTACATAGCATCGCCATAAGAGAAAAATCTAAATTTTTCTTTTATGGCATTTTTATACAGATTTAGTAATCTTTCTCTACCAATCATTGCGCTTACTAGGAGTAATAATGAACTCTTTGGAAGATGAAAATTAGTTAATAATCCATCAACTGCTTTGAATTTATAGCCTGGCTTAATTACTAAATCAACATACTTAGCTATAGGAATTAGGTCTTCCATTTCATACGAATAACAACTTTCAAGAGCTCTCACGCTAGTAGTTCCAATAGCTATTACTCTTCTGTCCGTTTTTTTTACTCTTTTTATTTCTTCCACCACTTTCCTACTAACACTGACCCACTCTTTGTGAAGTTTTAAATTAGATAAATCTTCTTGATCAATTGGCTTAAATGTTCCATAACCTACATGCAAAGTAATCGGCATAACTAATATGCCCTTTTTTTTTAATTTTGAAATAAGACTTTTACTTAAATGTAATCCTGCTGTTGGAGCTGCAACTGCTCCAGGATTACTTGCATACTCAGTTTGATAACTGTTTTCATGAAAAGATTCTTCTTCGGTGCTTTTTATATATGGAGGGAGGGGTATTTCCCCATATATATCAAGGAGATTATTCATTGAGATTAGATCATTTATATTATCTGGAAACTTGATAAGTCTTCCTCCAGTTTCTTTATCAATTCCAGAAATATGCAATTTTATATCTTTTGCCAAGGATGATTTTAAATTTAATTGACTATTTATTTTTAACTTTTTAGCAGGCCTTGCCAAACATAGCCAAATAGATTGATCTGCTTTCTCCAAAACTAATAATTCGACTAATCTCCCATTTTCTAATTCAACCTTTAACCTTGCTTTCATCACCTTCGTATCATTTACAACTACCAAATCACCCTTTCCAAGTTCGTCCAAGAGATTCTCTGTATATTTATTTGTTGTAAAGTCTTCTTCTAATGAACTATCTCTAACTATCATTAATCTAGATTCATGCCTTACTTTAGAAGGTTTATTGGCAATTAATGTTTCATCAAGAATATAATCATAAGCTTCTAGCTTATGATCTATTTCTTCATTATGAATTTCAAAATTCAATTAAATTTAGGCTACAAGTGTTTCTGGCTCGTTTTCAATGAGAGAAGACAAGTCTTTTAAGAATGATGCACCATCAGCGCCATAAATTACTCTATGATCAGCGGTTAAATTTACTTGCATAATTTTTTTAACAGATATTGAGCCATCATTATTAGCAACAACTGTTGGCTTCGATGATGCTATGGCTAAAATCGCACCTGTACCTGGTGGAAGTATTGCATCAAACCTGTCAACACCAAACATTCCTAAATTTGACAAAGTAAATGTTCCTGTTGAGTATTCATCTGGTTCTAATTGTTTTGCTCTAGATCTTTTCACAAGATCTTTCCACTCTCTAGATAATTCAAATAAATCAGTGTTGCAGGGTTCTTTTAATACTGGAGTTATCAACCCTCCATCTTCCATAGCAACAGCCACAGCAATATTTATATTTTCCGGATAAGAAATTCCGTTTTCTGAAAAGCTTGAATTAACTTGGGGATGTTTTTTAAGTGTCTTTGCAACTGCCTTGACTAATAACGCAGTCATAGTAACTCCATTTTGCTTCACTTTCTTATAAAATTCATCCAATTTATCAGTATTAATTGAATAACCAACTCTAAAACATGGAACATTTAAACTGGATTCCATATTCTTATTGACAGCTTTTTGAAGAGTATTAAATTGAATAGTTTCTCCAGGTTTACCAAAACTATTCCCTAATGTCTCTGACTTACTTTCAGATTGAACAGGGGAACTGCCAATACTAGCTGGAGAACTCCCCTCTCCTATCCATGGAATAGAAACAGGTTGGCCATTTGCCTTCAATACATCATCAGCCTGAATCCTTCCATGAGGTCCTGATCCATGCACTTTTGCCAATTCAACTCCCATTGTAGAAGCAAGTTTTTTTGCCCTTGGAGATGCTATTACTCTTGAAGAATTGTTACTAGTAGAGGCATTAAATTGAATCTCATTAGAGTTAGTTATCACTTTTTCCCTTTTAATCTCGAATTCCTTCTCATTAATATGAGGCACCTCTTTTTGCTTCTCTTCTTTTATTTCAGACTTTTTATTTGGCAATTCGAGTTGGGCATCACTGGATACTTCAATTTGTTTACCTTTATTTCGTTCTTGTATAGAAGCTATCTCATCCTGATTCTCTACAATAAGTCCAATGGTTTCACCCACTGGAGCAGTGCTACCAGCTGGCATTAGTACTGCCGCAAGATATCCATCTTGAAAAGATTCAACATCCATATCAGCTTTATCTGATTCAACAACTAAAACAGATTCTCCTCTTTCAACTTTATCTCCAGGATTCTTTAACCATTCAACAATTTTGCCTTCAGTCATAGTAGAACTAAGAGCTGGCATAAATATTTCGTGAGACATCAGATAGATTTTTTAAAGTTTTACTAGCTTTAAGAACTTACAAAACTCCTAAAGATCGTTATGTTTATATTTTACAAAAAAATCGTCCCAAAGAAACTATGATTTACATTCAAAAAGGAATTTAAACCTTTAAATTTATTCGTTATTATTTATCGATTGAATTATCCCATCTTTGACTGTTATTGAAAGTTGCATCTTCTTAATAAGATTATCTCCAACAGAAACATCACAAAAACTATCAACCTGTCCTTGATCAACAATTTCATCCATTTTTAAATCACGAACTTGACTTTGTTGTTGTAATAGATTTCTTTTTTGCTCTTCTAGTTCGTTCCTTTTTGCACCAACTTGTTGCTGAACTTGGCCAACTTGCTCTTGAACTCTAGGATCTAATGGGTTTACTGACTGGGATCTTATATTACTAACTATTTGTTGACCTTCTTGTTCAAGTTGTGATAACTGTTGGTCAACCGCGGAAATCGCATTACTTAATTCCTTCTCAGCATCTTCTTTCCAAGTAGGGGTAACAATAGCTTTTATTGCTATTGAACGTTTGATAGATATAGAGTTTTTAGTTTCCATAAAAAATTAAATTACCCTTTCAATATAGAGATCTTGAAGAGAATTTTCTTTTTTAATTTATTTTTTATACATTTCTTCTATTTGTGATGAATATAAATCAACTATTTCTCTTCTTTTCTGCTTAAGAGTTTGAGTCAACAAACTATTTTCTAAAGTAAAAGCATCCACAAAATAGCAATCTAATACCTGTTCCTCAAATCTTGCTCCTAATCTATTTTTTAGCAAATTATTTATCTGCGACTTAAAAAATAAACCAATTTTTTTATTCGAATTTAATTTGGTAATATCATTTTCAAAGAATTTATTTTCTACTAATTCTATGTTTGGAGCGACAAGTGCTGTTAAACATTTTTTATCTTGACCAACTAATTGAACTTGAGAAATAAATTCAGAACTAAGAATTTCTGTTTCTAGGGGATTTGGCTCTATATTCTCTCCACTAGAAAGTACTATCGTATCTTTAGCTCTCCCTGTTATAACCAAAGATCCATTTGGAATAAGAAAACCTAAATCACCAGTATCAAACCAGCCATCTTTTGATAAAACATCTTTGGAAGCTTTAATATTATTCAAATAACCTTTCATAACTTGAGGTCCTTTAACAAGAATCTTACCTATCTCTCTAAATTTTAAAATCTTATCTTTTTCTTCATTCGTTATTTTAAGTTCAGTATGTTTTAATGGCTGTCCAGAAGATCCCCTTACATTAAGTTCTCTTCTTCTACAAGTTAATACTGGACTAGTTTCTGTTAGTCCATAACCAACAAGAACATCTATACCTAAAGATTCAAAAAACAAATCTACATGTTCAGGTAAAGCACCTCCACCATTGATTGGGAATTTAAGTTTTTCTCCACATAGTTGTTTCAAAATACTTGGCCATAAAAAAGTAGAAGATAGCTTATGTATAAAAAATCTGCCTATTACAGATATTGCCAAAGATATTTTTGCTAATGAACTTACTTGATTAATTTCTAAATTTCTGATCTTTCTAAGATTTTTTTTAAAAATAGAACTATTCTTTATCAAAATCTTTATAATTTTCTGTTTTTTAGGAGGCATTTTTTTTAAAGCCAAGAAAAAGCCATCATGAATTGCCTCCCATAGCCTAGGAACAGTAGCCATAACAACTGGCTTAACTTTTTTAATATCATCTTTCAGAAATTTTGGATTTGTATAATATTGAGTACACCCGCATGAAAAAAAGAAATATTCTGCACTTCTTTCATACGAATGCCAGATAGGTAACACACTCAGGACAGAAGTTCCTGGTTCTGGATCAGCGATGTAGGCCAGATTTATAATTTGATGTAAAAAGTTTGCATGTGTTAGGGGAACACCTTTTGGTTTACCTGTTGTCCCTGATGTATAGAGAATGCTGGCAATATCTTTAATCTGATGATTATCTTTATCTAAACTATTATTTTTTAAAAAATCTTTTTCTCCTGCTTTAATAAATTCAGGCCAATTTATTAAATCTACAAATTGTTCATCTTCCAGATTAATTATAAATTTTAATCTTTTTTTTAATTCATCTTTTTTATTTAATTTCAACCAAACTTCCTTAGATTGAACAATTAAACCAACAGAATTAGAGTGATCGATTATATAATCTAATTCTACTGAAGGTGAATTAATGCCTCTTACAGCATTAATAGCACCTAATCTCATCAACCCTTGATCAGCGATTAACCATCTTGGTGAGTTTTCAGATATTATTGTTACAACATCACCCTTAACTAATCCATAATTCTTAAAAGATAAAGATACCTTAGTTATTGAATCAGCCAACTCAGAATAGGTGATTTTTTCTTTATTTTTCCCTCTCAAATCATTTATCGCAAGAGTATCTCCACATTTAAATTTTAAGTATTCCCATATTTGATCAACATGATCAAGATTGTTTATATCTTTTCTTTTACTAGTAAATGTTTCATTTTTTGCAAGAAATTTTGCTGCGGGCCAATATGATAAATCTTTCATATTAATAAACTTTACAAATCTTTTAATTTTCTATTCTGATACAAAATTAAAATTAAACTCTTCATGAATAATTTTTTTAACAATTTTCTTAACTTCTTTGATATCTAAATTTTTATTGTGATCAGACATATTTGTCATTTGGCAGCCCTCTATACCACAAGGAACAATCTTATTAAAATTTTCTAATTTACAATTAACGTTTATTGAGAACCCATGGATCGTTACCCACCTTTTGCATCCAATACCAATCGAAGCAATTTTCTTTTCTCCTATCCAGACTCCTGTAAATCCATCTTTAATAGAGCAATCAATATTAAAACTCCTAAGAGTTTTAATGATTATTTTTTCAATTTTTCTTAAATACCAGTTTAAATCTTTATTAAAATTACTCAGATCTAAAACTAAATAAGTAACTAACTGTCCTGGCATATGGCATGTAACCTCACCACCTCTATCAATTTTAAATACTTCTTGTTTATCTGCTGAGAAAAGTAAGTTACTCATATTGGAACCTCTTCCTACGGTATAACAAAGTTGATGCTCGCCTAACCAAATAAAATTCATATTTGATTTACCTGATATTAATGAGTCTTGATATTTTTTTTGTAATTTATATACATCATTAAAAAATGAAATTTTATCAGGTTGTTTAATTATTGATGTTCTATTAATCATAGTTATGTAGATTTAGGAAGTATGAAAATATTTTTAGATTTATTATGAAAATTTTAATCCATGGAAAGAATCTCGAACTTACAGGAGCATTGAAGGAATATACAGAGGCAAAAATAGAAAAAGCAACACATCACTATAAGGATATCGTTAAAGAAGTAGATATACACCTTTCAATCGAAAAGAATCCAAGAGTTTCATTCCAAACAGCTGAAGTAACAATTTTTGCTAATGGCACTATTATCAGAGCTGAAGAAAAAACAGAGAATCTATATTCAAGTATTGATTTAGTTTCAAATAAACTTTGTAGAAAACTAAGGAAATATAAAGAGAGGCATAATAAAAAATTACATAATAATCTTGTAAAGAATAAAAGTTCTTATTCAAATGCAACTATAGAATTAGATTCTATAGATAAAGATATATTTAAAGAGGGAAGAGAGGCAAAATTACCTGAACCATCTATTAAAAATAAATATTTTGCAATGATTCCTATCTCTTTGGAAGAGGCAAGAAAACAATTGGATTTTATTGATCATGATTTTTATGTATTTAGAAATAAAATAAATAATGAACTACAAGTTATATATAAAAGAAATCATGGTGGTTATGGATTAATCCAGTCTAAATAATACTAAAAATGTTTAATATCGATTATGAATTAAATGAAAAGATACATGCGATAATAATTAATCCTTATTTATCTTTGGAAGAATTAAATGCGAACTGCGATCTAATTCAAAAATATAATATTAAAAGTGTTTCTACATCTCTTAACTTTTTAAGTCATATAAAAGATGCATTAAATAATCAGAAAGTAAACATAAATACTCTCATTTCTTATCCATTTGCTGATTTACCAGTTGATTTTATTGATGAATTTGTTTGCTATGCAAAAGATAATGGTGCAAGTGGAATAGAATACACTCCTAATTTTCTAAAACTATCTAAAAATAATTTAAATAGTTTTGCCTGTGAAATTGAGAGTGTTAATTCTTCAGAATTACCAGTTACTATTATTATAAATAAAACAAAATTAGATAAAGAACTTTTTGAAAAATCCCTAGAAATCTCTCTTGAATTAGGAATAACAAATTTTCAAATTGGAGATGGATTTGGGCCTGCTCTTTCTAATTCTGATATAGTTGAAATTTTAAAATTCATAGGTAAAGAGAATTCAATAAAAGTGGTAGGAGGCATAAAGAAACTCTCACAAGTCATTGATTTATTTGATTTAGGTATTGATTGTATTGGAACTTCAAATTTTAATGAGATCTTTAAAGAAATTAGACTTATTTAAATGTCAGGCGAAATCAGAATAAAAGGTCTCTGTATTAAAGCCAGCCCACTCGGGGAGAGTGGAAGATTACTAACTGTTTTAACAGATGAACAAGGTATTATTAGGCTTGCAGCTCCAGGCGCAAGACGTCCAAAAAGTAGTCTTGCGGCAGCTACTCCTTTAACATATTTGAGTTTTCAGATCTTTGGGAAAAGAAGTCTTAAGTCTGTTCGTCAGATTAAAATACTCAAAAGCTACAACGGGTTGGGGAAAAATATTGAATGTCTTGCTGCAGCCCAAGCAATAACTGAATTGACCTTTTTATTAGTTGGAAACAACGACAAGCAAAAAGATTACTTATCTAGCGTACTTATTCATTTAGATCGAATTTATGAATATAACCTTGAAAGTAAAGAAGACTTCAAAATGCTTTCAATGAGTATTCAATCTTTAATTCATTTATTAGCAATTGGAGGGATAAATATTCCTGTGAATTTTTGCTGCAAAACGGGTGAGCCTATCATTCCACCCTTAGGTAACTGGGAATGGCAATGTTCCTATTTACCAAATGAGGGATTTTCTACAGTAGAAAGTATTGAGAGTGTTTTAAAAGTGAATGCTTCTGAAATTGCACTTTTGCAAAGGCTTCTTTTTGCAGAATTGCCAATTAAATCAAATGGAGAATTATTAGGACCTAAAAAAGTTTGGCTTAAAATATTATCAATTATTGAAAGTTGGATCTCTGCTCAATTAGAAAAAGAATTATCATCATTAAAAATGTTGAGAGAAATTTACAGATAATTAATGTTGGTATTGTTACTAAATTAAAAGATCTAGGTGATTGTAACTTTGACTGTTAACTTTATAAATAGTTAATTAATTTGATGTGGTTCATGTTGCCTGGTTAGGTAAAAAATCTCCCTTCTGTGGAAATGTAAGTTATGGAAATTTAACTACCGAACAATTAAAAGTGAGAGGCCATAAAGTAAGTTTTATACATTTTGATAATCCCTCTAATGCAAACGAATCTAAACCCTTATTTTTAGCCAATGATCCTGAGGTAAGTCTTCCTTACCTAATCAAATCTCAAGTTTACACAATCCCTTCTCCGAGAGCAGAGAAAGAATTAAGACTTTCATTAGAAAGATTAAAGCCAGACATAGTGCATGCAAGCTTAACTTTGTCTCCTTTAGACTTTAGATTGCCTGAACTTTGTAAACAAATCAACCTTCCCCTAATAGGAACATTCCATCCCGCATTTGATAAAAATAATAGAAACTTAACTGCAAGTACTCAACAACTAACTTATCAACTTTATGCTCCTTCTCTTTCTAAATTTTTTAAAATAATTGTTTTTTCA
>QCSX01000035.1 GCA_003209065.1 Prochlorococcus sp. AG-670-N10 | reverse complement strand
TTTTAGACACCCGCTAGTCTTTGTTTAGCTTGTCGTCTTTTTATATTATTTCTTCCTGATATTCTCTTTCTCTACAAAGCTCAAAGAACTTTTCTAAGAATTCTTTCATTTTAAAAATTCATAAAGATCTAATTGCCCCTTATTTTAGATCGACTATCAATTCTTACTAACTAAAGATAAATTCTTGTTCCTGTAGAAGATCGATAATAAAGACCTCCTTTTTTACCTAAATAATATATTCTTCCTTGATATGCCGAAGCTCTATGTTCTCTCAGTCTATTTTGATGAGTCCCGAAATATTTGTCAGATTCAATATTTATATAGGGATCAGCCATTAAATTCTGTCTATATTCTTTCTCTTCTTTTTCTATTCTTTTGAGTCTTTTTTGTACTTCTTCTGCTTTAGCTGTTCTAATATAAGGCCTATTATTTTGAATTAGTACGACAATAATTAAAAAGAAGAAAATTACAAAAACAACAACACCCCCTACTTCTTTACTACTAGCTACATATATTGGAACTCCTTGAGAATCTTTAATTATGACTTCTTTCATTTATTTTCTTTGGTTTGTTTGATTCTTAAATATACATATGTTCCTAAACCAAGTAAAAACATATCTAAAGCAATATGCCACGGTGGAAAGATTTGATGAAGTAATTCCATTAATACTTAATCGCCATCTGCCAATAAGGATAGCAACAATAAGATTTTTCTCTTAATAACTGTAATTTTCTAGAATTTACTTTGACCACGATTCCATCTGTTGGCCAATCAGAAAACAATTTGCCACTCTTCCAAGCTTGCCTAAATGTTTCTACTTGAGAAGTCCTATTTGCTTCAACAATTTCAGGTATGGTAAAGCCCAATTTCCGACAGTAAATGAGACTTTCGTATTCGTTGCAGTTGGAGTTAATGATTTGGAACGCACAGAAAGTAATTTTTGGATTAGGTTCATAGTCTCTGCTTCTAAGGTATCCAGACGCAATTCTTTGCGAGTAGCTCGGTGCTTCTTGTTGGGTAAATAATTCTCCACGAACCACAAAAATTGATCTAATGTTGATTTCTCTGGGAATACTTTTAATTGTTTTGATTTTTTCTGTGACATCACTTCCTTTCCTCGATATAGCTTTTTCCAATTTGCCATTTACATATTTAATTGCAATGGCACAGCCATCAATCTTAGGCTCTATTAATAATCGAGTATTAGGCAGTAAACCTTCTAAAAACTCCAAAATTTGGTCTTTTGGCAAGCTGGGCAAAGGTAATGCTTTTTTATTAGTAAAATAATCAGAATTTGGATTAATTCGCATTAAATTATTTTCTAATTGATCAAATTTTTTATCTGAAATTAAAGCATTACCAGCTCTATATTCTTGATCGTAGAATTTAACTTTTTCTTCTAGATATGTACTCATAGGACTTTTTGTAACTCTGCCAAATCAGATGATTTACCTAGATCTTTGGTTTCAAGTCTAGCGTAATGATAAAAATGTATTTCTGGATATTTTCCCAATTACAATCAATAACTAAATTTAGTATTGATTGAAAAACCTAATTCAGGGTTTACCTGATTGGTTTCTCTAACAAAAAAAACTGGAATAATTTTAAATTTATCTGAAATATTTATCTCACTCCAACCCTCGTAACCGATTTTTTCCTCTGAATTATGTGTACCAACTGCAATACCAATTTTTTTGTTCTGTAGACCTTGTTGTAATGCAAAAATCCAATTCTTTATTGTTTTAACTGAATCCATATCCTTATATTCAATAGATGCACTTATTGAAGGAAAGTTCTTTGGTTTATAGAAAGTTGCTATACCATAAGCCTCAAAATCATTATTCAGATTAACTGTGATAGTTCCCCCAAAATCTTTCTTTGTTAATCCAATTTGATTAATAAAGTGTATTGATTCACTGTCAATTTGAGAGCTATCTGAAGCAATTTTAAAAGAGGCATTTAATCCGTTCTTTTTCCTTTTAGATATCCCAATACCTGGACCAATCCCAGATGATGTTGTGTAATTACTACCATCTAAGATTGAAATTCTTTCATTGTAAGCAGTAGATTTCCCTGCTAAACCATGGTAACCAAACATCTTAGGTCCAATTATTGCTTCATATTCATCATCCAACTGAAATTTATATAAAAGAGTTGAGATTTTAAGGGTATCCCCTTTTTTACTTTGTAAATCAAGCATCAAGGGACTATCTAATGCATTTCCTGATTCAAAAACCGTCAATAAATTATCTGTTCCTTTGAAACTAGTATTTAATCTAATTTTATTCTCATATGTAAAGTGTAAAGACTCACTTGAAGTGGACTCCGATAGTGCTCCTAAAGTAAAAAATAAACTACCTTTAACATTTGAAGTGGGGAAATATTTTTTTTCCAATTTATATTTCGAATTTATTTTTTCATCAACTTTTTTCGATGATCCGTAGGCATCTAAAAAGAAAACCTGTAAGACAAAAAATATAGATACTGATAAAGTCTTCTTTTTAATCACGGGTAAAATCAATAACGATAAAGGGGTTTGCAAAAGTCAATATTTACTAGCTTAAAAAATAACAACTTAATTAGCTTGATTTTTTTGTTCAAGAAATTAAAAATATTCTTAATTTTAATCAAAATAGAAAGATACCAGTGCCTAAAGAGTGTCCAAAGCAGTGAAAATAATTTTATTATTTTTAATAATCTTTCTCTAAAACTGTTTTGATAACTTAAGTCTTAAAAAATCAATATAAATTGCGGGTGCTTTGGTAGCACTAGGTCGCAGGTTCGAAGACTTTCGCCCCGACTTGCTTTTCAGCGATTGCCTAATTTGACTTAGGGAAAAATTAGGGAAAATGACCTCCTTTTTAGAGGGTTTCTTATGGTTTTTCACTAGACTTTATAAAATTTTCTTAAATCTTCAGGCTGTAGTAGTAAGAGAAACAGACTTTGTTCTATTATTGAATGCTACTTTAGCCAATAAAAATTACATTGAAGCATAAAAAATTAATCAAAAAATTTCTTGTAGAAGTTGATAAAATTTTATGTAGAGAAAAATTTAAAAAATTATATATTTTTTTTATAAATGAAAGTAGAAGAAAAAGTGTAAGAAAAATAGAAAGAAAATTAGATTCTTATAAATCTGATCTTTTCAATTCTGGTTTTTCTTTTTTTTATGCTAAAAATGAAAATTCGCAACTAAATAAATTATGCGATGAGTACGGAACTGATAAAGGAGAATCTAAAAAAGATAATCATCCTTATGAATGGGATTCTCATAATTATGCTGACTTGTATGAGATGTTATTTAGATGTAGAAGAAAAAATGTTCAATTGTTAATTGAATGTGGATTAGGCACTAACAATATTAACCTAAAAGCCTCAATGGGAATAAATGGAAAACCTGGAGCAAGTTTAAGAATGTGGAGAGATTTTTTTCCTAGTGCAAGAATTATAGGTGTTGATATAGACAAAGAAATATTATTCAAGGAAGAAAGAATAGAAACATTTTTTTGCGATCAATTAAAAAAGAAATCAATTGAAAACTTTGCTAAAGAATCGAATTTACTTAAAAATTCTGCAGACATTATAGTAGATGATGGTTTGCATACTTTTAAATCAGGTGTCTCTTTCTTTGAGGGTATGATCAAATTTCTGAATGAAGATGGTATATATTTAATTGAGGATGTAGGTCCAAAAGATATGATTTTATTTAAAGATTACTTTAGTAAGTTAACAAAAAAATTTACTGTACACTTTATAGAAGGTAAGAGGCCTAATTATCTTTATGCTGGAACAAATAGATTAATATTAATATTTAAAAAATAATTTAATTATTTCTTATTTAATCAGCTATCGATAGGCGGTGCAAGTAGTAAGCGTTTCACTTACGCAACAAGTTCGATAGAATAAACGCTATCCTTGCAGTTATTTTTTTATCCCATTCCTTTGCGAAAGGAGATTCCATCTTTGCACCTAATTTTTCTAAGTCAGTACAGTTCATTAATAAATGAGATTTGTGTTCGTTGACTTTTACAAACTCATAATCAGTTACAAACTCATTGCACATTTCTTCAAGAAATAATGTCGTTACATCATTTTTAAATTCTTCAAATGTACAGCTAAAAGTAGAAATGATGAGAGTGTTCATAAAAAAAAGGAGCTAATTGCTCCTTATTTTAGATCTACTGTCAATCGCATTCTATGAGTAGACTTTGGCAACTATTGGACCAGCTTCTTCATCAGTAAATACGGGTGTGGTTTCCCAATTTAGAAATTCACCCCATTCAGCGGCATGTTGATATATTGATTTTGGATCATCAGTCTTTAAAACTATCCAACCCTCTAAAGATCCGGGCGCATGATATCTTCCAATCATCTCAACTCCAGGATAATCTCCCCCTCCACCAAGAAATTTTTCTGCACCTTTTTGATGATATCCGGCCTTAAATGACCAATGCTGAACGTAAAGCATTTTATTTTTTAATTTTTATTGGCTTTATATTACTAGCAAAAAAAATAATTACTGAAAATAAATATTGCTAATTTCCCCTTATTTTCGATCGATTGTCAATCATACATTTTATCTTGATCTAAAATCTCTCTTTTGTATTTCTCACTCAGTTCATCATTGTATTGAAAATCCTGAATTATTTTTACTATTTCATCGATTGCTTTTTCTTTATAGTTTGAGGATTTCATCGTCTAAAAATATCTGATGATGGAATAGATTAAGTATCCCAAGAATAGAATCATTATTAGCTTATAAACAGTGGCATAACTCATCTTATAAAGTAAATAATCCCACCAATAAAAGTGCTTCCTAGAAGTAGCAAAACCATAAAAAGAGCAATTAATCTAGGTAAACTTCCAATCATTTTTTAGAGTTCATTTTGAATGTTAAATACGCAAACCCACCTAGTAATAACAAACTAGCAACCGCATAAGTAATTGCTATGCCGTACATATTCTGACTATTTATTAATTGCTAATCCCACAGAGACAGATCTGAATCTCCTGTTGATCTTTGCATCCAATGGATTTTCCAAATCCCATTAATCTTTTTGAAGATAGAAGTCACGGTGGGTAAATCATCATTAGGAGTTCCTTTGTAAGAGAATTTTGCCCCAAGAGTAAAAACACACATTGCTACATCGGCAGAAAGAAATTCAAACTTATGAATTTTTGTAATTTCTGCTTTTTCCTGAACAACATCGCCAGAATTCATCATTTCCTCGAATCCCTTTGCACTTATTGGATTCCCACTAGGTCTGATAAATAAAAAATCTGAAGTGGCATTATTTACAAAAAATGAGCCCATTTTCTGCGGTGTTGCCAACTCATACAACATCGATTCAATTGTTTCTGTATCTGTCATAAAAAAACGAGTTTTATCCCTCTAATTTTATATCGACTGTCAATAAATAACTTTATAAATTATGTGCCCAAAAGGTGTCCAGAATTAATCATTTAGTTCTATTTAGTCAGTATTTAAAACACAAATACATCTAATGGCAACGTAAGTCTGATATATAGCTTAAATCTTGCGAGTGATTTGGGAGCACTAGGTCGCAGGTTTGAATCCTGTCGCCCCGATTTACTTTTCAACGATTACCTGATTTGACTTAGGGAAAAATCTAGGAAAATGACGTTCTTTTTAGGGGATTTTTTCTTATGGTTTTCCCTAGACTTTGTAGAATTTTATTGAATTTTTTAGGATATAATCCTTACTTATGTAAATAGATAGAGTTAGTTTCTATCCTTACTGCCAGATGGCTATTAAGTATTGATTAAGCGAATATAAGTATATTAAAAAAATAATTTTTTTTTGGTATTTAGTTTTACTTATTATTATGAGTGCTGTTTTATTGCTATAACTCTTGATTACTCTTTTAGTGGTTAGATTAGTAATTCTTTTTGCTAAAAATTTAACTTCTAAATCTTCCTATGATTCTGAATTTTCGATTAGGGAAAGAGGTGGAAGATATTAAATGAGAATTTCTGAAAAACAGGTAAACCTTACAGACATTATTTTTAAGGATAAAAATCAACCTTCCAACGCATGACGCAATAACTTAATGGGTTATATCCATTGCAGTTCCAGAACTTAAATATTTTTAATGAAAAGTGATGAAAATTAGCATCATTGAAAAAAGCCCAGCCAAAATAAATAGCAAATGCAGTTACAACAAAAGCAGCATATTGAAGCCAATGAACTCCAGAACTATCAACTCCATTTTTATCAAAATTTGAATTGCTCATTTAAAGGATTGGATATGCTATCCAACCAAATAAAGTGTAGTTAATAATCACAGCCATAAATCCAATCATTGCAAGTCTGCCATTAGTTCTTTCAGCAATAAACCAATAGCTATTTGGCCATTCAAAATCCCCCCCCATATTAGATATTTGATCTTCTGAAACTGGAGTTTCTTTTGAAGTATTTTCCTGATCAAGATAATAATTACTATCTGGGTAAAAACTTTCACTTGAAAAATTATCTTTAAAATCAATCATTTTATTAGAAATTTGGATTTTAATAATCTTAAAAAGGTTTTTTTTATTTTGTTGCAATATCTGCTTTTTAATATTTGATTGAACCCATTCTTCCTTGCTATTAGTTTGTGGCATCTTTTAAAACCTTATGGATCAGCAGGTCACAATTTCAGGGAATATTTAGAGGATAATTTAACAAGTATTTGAATTTTATTTTATCAGGTTTTAGAAGAAAATAATTCTTATAAATAGTGTTATAGCTATAAATTGTAGATATAGGGTCTTCTGAACTAGTGATTTGGGAGCATTAGGTCGGAGGTTCAAATCACTATGCCCCAACTGGCTTTAAAGCGATTGCCAAAAACCATCTTGGGGAAAAATTGAAAAAAAACCTTTTAAAAAGGGAATTTTCTTATAGTTTTTTCCCACACTTTTTATTTCTTTCTTGAATTAATCGCTAGAAAGTTTGAATAATAAAAACATTCTAACTTCACATGATAGTCATTAATAGGTTTAATACCATTTGGTGTTATTCGAAAAAGTTTGAATTTTTTTTCTTCAAAATAAAGCCAGAAGTCTCTAAAAAAACTTCTAGTATCAATTTGCGTAGCACCAAACTCGAATTGTATTAATGAGATATTATCTATCAAATCACTAACTCCTTTTAATACATTCATTTCATAACCTTCTACATCTATTTTCATGAAATCAATTTTTTCTGGAAAATTATCTTGAAGCCAATATTCATCAAACCTCTTAATGATAACCTCTTCTGAAAATTCATTAATTACATTTGGTTCATTCACAAAATTTCTTTTTGTCAATGAACCTATTTGAGAACCACTTTGATCGCTATGTAATTTACCCATTGAGTTTGAATCAGATAATGCATATGGATGAATAAAAATATTTTCTCTGTTAGAAAAAATCTCATTAAGGTATGTATTATTTTTTTTTGAGGGTTCAAACAGATGGCATATTGTTTGTGGGTATATCTTCAAAAGTTCCTTAGTATATTTTCCTTCATGAGCTCCAATATCTACAAAAACTAATGGAGGGTAAGCCAATAAATTTAGAGAACTTCTTACCTCATCTCTAATATGATAGTTTGCCCATTTACCTTGTTTTAAGGCTAATTTAAATTCTAAAATTTCGACATATTTTTCTGGAATAAACTTTACTATTATTTCAATAAGAGTAAAATATAATTTCTTTGATAATTTTTTCAATAATTTGAATGAATTCATTATGAAGTAAAAAAGAAATAAAAGATTAAATTAATAAATTTATTTTGTTTATACAAATTGCTTTTGAATTAATATTAATATTGATTTTAAATTGATTCATAAGAATTTAGAATTTTTTTAAATTAGAGTAATATTTTAATAGTTCCATTAGTTCTATGGGAGCTCTTGGTCAAAGGTTAAAATAAACCGAACCGACTTTATTAATATTGTCATAATATAATTTTTAGTCTTTCTTTTTTCTTAAGTAAGTTCTGTCCAGAGCGAAAGAAGACAAAAAGCGTGCAAAACATATCTTATTAACCTAAAAAAGGTGGATTTGATTAATCAAATGTTTTTATCGAGTTTTCGAGTAATCCATTTAATTCTAAATGTTCTTCTTTGGTAAATTCGCGATATTTACCTGTTGGTACGTCTAACTTAATATTCATTATTCTTACACGCTTTAATGAAAGTACTCTGTAACCTAAGGACTCACACATTCTCCTAATCTGTCGGTTAAGTCCTTGAGTGAGTATTATTTTAAATTTTTTTGGCCCCAATTGTTTTACGAAACAATTCTTAGTTATGATTCCTAATATTTCAACTCCATTACTCATACTTTGAATAAAATCTCTATTAATCTGACGATTAACGCTTACGATGTATTCTTTCTCATGATTATTTCTTGATCTGAGTATTTTATTTACGATATCTCCATCGTTAGTTAAAAAAATTAATCCCTCACTTAGCTTATCCAATCTTCCAATAGGAAAAATTCTAGTAGGATATTTAATGAAATCTATTATATTGTCAGGTTCTACACTTCTATCGGTTGTACAGACAATTCCAGCAGGTTTGTTAAAGACTAAGTATACATTTTTGTGCTTCGTTGATTTTTCTATTCTTTGACCTTCAACTTTTACTTGATCTCCTTCCTCGACCTTTGTACCCATTTCCGGGATTTTACCATTAATGGTTACTTTTCCTTCCGAAATTAGTCTATCTGCTACCCTTCTAGAACAGTAACCGATTTCACTTAAATATTTATTTATTCTGGTATGCATTTTGTCAAAGTTATCTTTTTTTATTTTAAATATGAGAAAAAAATTACCGATTAATATTGCTTTATTTATTAAATAAAGATGAACTTAATAATAATATAGATAATTATCTTATCTCTTTTATAATTCCTCATCAATTAAACTTTTCAAAAATAAAAAGTTTGATTGAACTATATTGCTATGGATTAAATCCACGAAATCTACAAAAAACCATCTGAAAATTTTCTTATAGTGTTAAATAATTATTCAATTTCTTTTTTTAATTTAAAAACGATTTAGATTACTTTTCTAATGACTATCAAATCCTTATGAATTGGGCGAAGATATATAAAAAAATTAATCTTTCCACTTAAATTTATTTCTCGCGGGCACCAAATAAAATAAATTTACATAAAAATCAATTAATATCTTATTGAATTTATAAATCTTTTGAGAGTATTCTCAACTATAGCTGACATTATTCCTCATCCCCCTTTTAACGTGATTTAAATATATCACTCTTATATTTGTTAATTTTATAAATTATCCATTTTAAATTTTCTTAAGAAATTTTGACCTTAGATAACCATTACTCT
>QCSX01000034.1 GCA_003209065.1 Prochlorococcus sp. AG-670-N10 | reverse complement strand
GAAGATACCAAAAAGTTTTGCCAACTTCAAAACATTCCCATTTGGGAAGACCCGACTAACTGCGATCTAACAATTAAGAGAAATATTGTAAGAAAAGAAATTATTCCTATTTTAGAAACTATGTATCCTGGTTGTTCTAAGAGGATAAATAGTTTTGCAGAAAAAATGAGCAATTTTAAGAATGAGCAAAATGATCTCAGTAAGCTTGCATCCCTTTATTGTGAAGATGCAATTGGTGTAAAGAGGGAATTATTAAATAGCTTATGCATTGAAGCAAGATGTACTATTTTAAATACTTTTCTAAAGAAGGATTGTACAAAACAATTAAGCTCAAAAAATTTAACTCATTTAGCTTCTTTAATTCTTGAGAAAGATAGAGGCAAAATAGATTTACCAGATGGATTTGAGATTGTTTGGAATAAGGACTATATAAATCTAGAAAAAAACTAGTTTGATACTGCAGATCTCCTTCTTCTAGTCCTACCTGCCGGTGCCTCCTCTGTCTTAGATACTGGAGTTTTAACAGAGTCTTTTACAGATTGATTATTCTTTACTTGATTTGTATTTCTAGCTGATGGATTATTTTTATAATTATTTTGATTGCGGTTTATATTTTGATTATTAACATTTGGATAATGCTTATTTTTTGGATGCTGATTTTGCTCATTAACTATTTGAGGTTTATAAGCTCGGGTTCCACTTGGTGCAGGTTGAGCTAAGCATAGAATTAATGGCTCTACTTGTAATTCTCTTCGCATTCTTCTAGTTAAACCATTTTCAATCTCTCTTTGGACCCCAATCCAATCAACTTCAAAACTATTCGGACTAGTTTGTCTTGATAATTGTTTCCAGCGGTTTTCTAGTACCCAATTTATCTCCCTTTCGGTCCACATTGACATTTTTCTTGGATCAGCTGATATTACTACCCCTCTTAAACTTACTCGTGGTGGAGCTACCATATTACCATCTGTACTTATAGGGGCTAAAACAGTAACTATTCCATCATCTGCTAACTGCTGTCTCTCTTTTAGAGCTCTTGCATCTACCACACAAGTCCTTGTATTATCCAGCATTTCAATTCCAGACTTTACTGGATCTCCTTGAATCATTGAATCAGCTCTAAGCTCAATTGTGTCTCCATTATCAAGGATGAGTATATTATTGGGATCTACGCCCATCGATTCAGCGGTTTTACCATGCAAAACTTGCATTCTATATTCGCCATGTACTGGAACAAAAAACTTTGGTTTAATTAACGCTAGCATCAATCTTTGATCATCTCTACATCCATGACCAGAAACATGAATTCCATGTTCTTTACCATAAATAACATTAGCTCCCAATTTAATTAATCTATCAATACTGTGCACTACAGAAATTGTATTTCCTGGAATTGGACTGGAAGAAAAAATTACTGTATCAGTAGTTTTGAGTTTAACGTGTGGATGTTCATCTCTTCCGATCCTACTTAATGCAGCCATTACCTCTCCTTGACTACCTGTCATTAAGAGTAGGGTTTCTCTATCAGGTAAATCTCTTATGCTTTTAATTGGGAAAAAGAGATCATCAGGACACTTTATATAGCCTAATTCACGACATTTACCAACAACATTTAGCATTGATCGTCCCATTAATCCAATTTTACGTCCATGCTTCATTGCTAATTGGATCACCATCGCAACTCTATGGGTTGAACTTGCAAAAGTGGTAAGCATAACTCTACCTTTGGCTTCAGATATTATTCGATCTAAATTTGGAAAAACAGAAATTTCTGAAGGAACAAAACCCTTTACTTCGGAATTTGTAGAGTCCGAGAGTAAGCAAAGAACACCCTTCTCTCCATAAAATGCCATTCTTTCAATATCAGCATGTTTGTTATCAGGTGGCAGATGATCAAATTTAAAGTCCCCAGTAAAGAAAACAACACCTACTGGAGTAGTTAGAGCTAAAGAAAAACTATCGCCAATTGAGTGAGTATTACGTATAAATTCTAATGAAAAATGCTGGCCAAGTTTGACAACTTGTCTTGGTTCTATAGTCTGTGTTGTTGTCCTATCAGCCACGCCTGCTTCTTCCATTTTTCCTTTAAGCATTGATATCGCTAAAGGTGGTCCATAAATGACAGGAATATTAAATTTCTTTAAATGATGAGAAATTCCACCAATATGGTCTTCGTGACCATGGGTTACTATCATTCCACGAAATCTATTTAAGTTAGCTTGCAAATAGGATGTATCAGGCATAACAACATTCACACCATGCATGCCATCACTTGGAAAAGCGAGTCCTCCATCTATTAAAATGATGTCATCTTGGTATTCAAAAACACATGTATTTTTACCTATTTCATGAAGACCCCCTAATGGAATAATTTTTAAAGCAGGTTCATTTGATCTTTTTGTTTGAGATAAGGTTTGAGAATTATTTGATTTGATTTGATTTGAATTCATAATAAAAGTATTTTAACAAGCTAAAAATGTGGTTATTAAAGTCAAAGTAGCTTTATTAAAGAGTTAAAAAAAGTATTTACAAAGACAGATTTTGAATTATCTGAAGTAAGCTTTCTCTCTTTTCTTTAATGAGAGGCGTTAATGGATTCCTAGGAGAACCAACTTGCCAACCTCGTAGCTCTAAAGCTGCTTTGATGGGAATTGGATTTGTCGTTTCAAAGAGTGCCTTGAAAAGTGGTTGCAGTTTTTCATGAATATCAAGAGCAATAGATATTTCACCTTTTTGAAATGATTCAATCATAGTTTTAAGCTGCAACCCAACAATGTGGCTAGCTACGCTTACTACACCAACAGCACCAACAGATAACATAGGAAGCAACAATGAATCATCGCCACTATATATTGAAAGTTTAGAGCCGCACGCCGCCCTTAACTCTGTCACTTCTTCTATTCTACCGCTTGCTGCTTTAATACTGAGAATATTTGGGAAATTCATAAGTTTATTTACAGTGGTGGGTAATAAATTACAACCAGTCCTTCCAGGGATGTTATATAACATTAAAGGTAAATCACTAGCTGCATTAGCTATAGAACTAAAGTGTTTATAAAGACCTTCTTGAGGGGGCTTATTGTAGTAAGGGACAACAACTAAAGCACCATCCGCACCAAATTCATAAGCTTTTTGGGTAGCTTCTATAGCCTCACTAGTACAGTTACTACCTGTACCAACAATCACTTTAGATCTAGAATTTAAAGAACCTTTGACTGCAACAAACAAATTATGTTGTTCAGCCCATGTAAGAGTTGGAGACTCTCCTGTGGTCCCACAAAGCACAATTCCATCAGAGCCATTTTCACAAAGGTAATTAGAAAGTTTAATAGCCAATTCATAATCAACTGCACCATTTTGTTTAAATGGAGTAACCATAGCTGTCAAAATTCTTCCGAATAATGGATTAGAAAATTTAGTATTGTTGGGAATCATTTTTTTGCAATTAATAATTCTGCTATTTGAACAGCATTAAGTGCTGCTCCTTTCCTTATTTGATCTCCACATAACCATAATTCTAATCCATTAGAATTACTAATATCAGTTCTTATTCTTCCTACCGCAATATTATCTCTTCCCATCACATCATTTGGCATCGGGAACCTATTTTTTTCATAATCTTCTATTATTTCTAAACCTTTAGCTTTTTTCAATTGATTAATCGCATAAGAAGGTTTGATAACACCATCAAATTCAACATTAACTGATTCAGAATGAGCTCTAAGAACTGGAACTCGAACGCATGTTGAAGACAGTTTTAAATCAGTAATATTTAGTATTTTGCGAGTTTCATTTGTCATTTTCATCTCTTCTTCGCAGTAATTATTTGAAAGCATTGGTGAATTATGTAGAAAGAGATTAAATGCTAAGGAATATGGTAAGACCTCACTTTCTTTCGGATCTCCCTGCAAATATTTCTTAGTTAAAAACTGTAATTCCTCCATTGCTAATTGACCAGCTCCACTTACCGATTGATAAGTTGAAACGATTACTCTTTTAATCGGAGAAATTTTATTCAAAGGAGCTAAAACTAGAGTCAGTAATATTGTTGTGCAATTCGGATTAGCGATAACACCATTATGCTTTAAAGCTTCACAAGCATTTACTTCCGGAACAACAAGAGGAACATCATTTTCTAATCTGAATGCACTTGAATTATCAATTAGTACAGCATTTTGATCTTTAACTGTAGATAGCCATTGTTTTGAAATACTTCCACCTGCGGAAGCAAGAACTAAATCAACATTCAAAAATTCTTCTTTTGAAGCTTTTTTAGTAATAATTTCTTCTCCTTTCCATTTGACTATTTTTCCTTCTGAACGCTGAGATGAAAGCAAAACTAATTCTGAGATAGGAAAATCTCTTTCTTCAAGAATTTTAAGTAGTTCAGATCCAACAGCACCTGAAGAACCTAAAACAGCTACTTTTAATGGTCTATTTGGCAAAAAAGGAGAATTTCTCACTATAAAAATTAAAAAATTATAAGATTTAATATTTTTCTTACTGTATCAAAAAAGTTAACTTCAAGGAAATCACTTAATGTGGAATAATTAAGATTCTGCCTATTGTAATAATTTTAAAAACTCAAACATGATTAAAGAAGAATTAATAGTAAAAACTACCGCACTACCCCAAAGTAGAGTTGCGCTTGAATTAGAAATACCATCTAATACTTGCAAATCATGCGTAAATGAGACAATAAATTCAATTAGTCGTTCGGCCAAAATTCCTGGATTTAGGCCTGGCAAAATTCCTAAACAAGTATTAATACAACGAATCGGCATTACACAACTACATGCCTCTGCCCTAGAAAAAATAATTGATAAATCTTGGAACCAAGCTTTAAAGATGGAATCAATAGAGCCACTAAGTGAACCAGAATTAGTTGATGGATTTGAATCAATACTAAAAATTTTTAATCCGGAAAAACCTTTAAAAATTACTCTACAAACTGATATTCCACCCGAATTAAAATTAAAAAAATCAAAAGGTCTATCAGTTGAGATTAAAAAAAGTAAGTTTGACCCCAAATCCATAGATGAAGCTTTGGAAAAATCAAGAAATCGATTAGCAAATATTATTCCAGTTAATAACAGGCCTGCTAAGTTAGGAGACATCGCGGTAGTTAGTTTCAAAGGTATTTACAAAGATTCCAAAAAAGAAATCGACGGAGGATCTAGTGATTCAATGGATCTTGAATTAGAAAAGAACAAAATGATTCCAGGCTTCGTTGAGGGAATTGTTGGTATGAAAATTGATGATAATAAAACTCTTACTCTAAGATTTCCTGAAGACTATTCTCATGAAGATTCCAGAGGTAAAGAAGCAATTTTTGAAGTAAGTCTTAAAGATCTTAAAGAAAAAGAATTACCCGAACTTAATGATGATTTTGCAAAACAATCTGGAAATAAAGATTCATTAAAAGAACTAAAAAAAGATATAGAAAAACAACTAAAGGAGAATTTTGATAATACTCAAAAAAATATAAAAGTTGAAGCTTTAATGGATGCACTATCCAAAGAGTTAGATGCCGAGATTCCAAAAGCGATGATTGATATTGAAGTTAGAAATAATATTGAACAAACAGCTCAAAGATTTGCTCAACAAGGCATGGATATTAAATCAACGTTTACTCCAGAATTGGTGAAATCTTTAGCAGAATCAACTCGTCCGCAAGCTGAAAAAAATGTTCAAAGAAATCTAGCTTTAAAAGCATTATCAGAAAGAGAAAAAATCACAGTCGATAATGAAGAAATAGATCAGAAAATGAAGGAATATGAAGATGAAATTTCTAAATCACCAAAACAAATTGATATTCAGAAATTAAAAGATGTAGTTCGCAACGATCTCCTAAAAGAAAAGTTAATCACTTGGCTAGAAGAAAATTCAGCAGTAAAAGAAATAAATGAAAAAGCAACAAAATTAGCCACAAAAACAACCACAAAAACAACCACAAAAGCAACTACAAAAAAAGGAGTTCAAACTAAAAGTAAACCTAAGGTAAATAAAAAAGAAAAAAATTAATTTATAAAAAATTTAACTATTCAGCAAAAAAACCCTTAAATTAGATGAAGAAAGAAACTAACTAAGTGTATTCTGAAAAAAAAAATTTAATTCAAAGCTCAATATATCCTAGCGATGTTATTGATAAACCGAGATTTGCTGTTCCTACTGTAGTAGAACAATCTGGAAGAGGAGAGAGAGCATTTGATATTTATTCAAGATTATTAAGGGAAAGGATAATATTTTTAGGAACAGGGATTAATGATCAAGTATCAGATTCATTAGTTGCACAATTATTATTTTTAGAAGCAGAGGATCCTGATAAAGATATACAAATATATATCAATTCCCCTGGTGGTTCTGTTACTGCTGGATTAGCTATATATGACACTATGCAACAAATCTCTCCAGATGTTGTAACAATTTGTTTTGGAGTGGCTGCAAGTATGGGGGCATTCCTCCTTAGTGGGGGGGCTAAAGGGAAAAGGTTAGCTTTACCTAATTCAAGAATAATGATTCACCAGCCTCTTGGAGGCGCTCAAGGCCAAGCAGTAGAAATTGAGATACAAGCAAAAGAAATACTGTTTCTGAAAAAAACGTTAAATTCTCTTTTAGCAGAACATACTGGTCAATCTTTAGAAAAAATTAATGAAGATACTGAAAGAGACTATTTTCTATCACCTGCAGAAGCAGTTGAATATGGATTAATTGATAAAGTCATAAAAAATGACAAGTAAAACTAATATTTTAAGAATATGATGACGAATTCAATTTTATAAGCAATCCTAGGAAGTAAGGGATAATTAACTCTTTTTTTATTTTTAACAAGCTTTGATACTCGATGGCTAAATTTGACGCCCATCTTAAATGTTCATTTTGTGGCAAATCACAAGATCAAGTTAGAAAACTTATAGCTGGTCCTGGAGTTTACATTTGTGATGAATGCATAGACTTATGTAATGAAATTCTCGATGAAGAATTAATTGATACTCAAGCAAAACTAAATAACTCCCCACAAGTCAAGAAAAAATTACCAACTAATAATTCTGATAAATCTGTTCCCTTAGAATTATCTTCTATACCCAAACCACTTGAAATTAAAACTTTTCTTGATAACCAAGTTGTAGGTCAAGAATCTGCAAAAAAAATACTTTCAGTTGCTGTTTATAATCACTACAAAAGATTAGCTTGGAGATTAAAAGAAGAAAATAAAGAAGATAATCCTAATAATTTCCAAGCAACTAAACTACATAAATCAAACATCTTACTAATTGGACCAACTGGGAGTGGTAAAACGTTATTAGCTCAAACTTTAGCTGAATTGCTTGATGTTCCTTTTGCAGTTGCTGACGCAACAAGTCTTACTGAAGCTGGATATGTTGGTGAGGATGTTGAAAATATACTATTGAGACTTCTACAAAAGTCAGAAATGAATGTAGATTTAGCTCAAAAAGGGATTATATATATTGATGAGATAGACAAGATCGCTAGAAAGAGTGAAAATCCATCAATTACAAGAGATGTATCTGGAGAAGGAGTTCAACAAGCATTATTAAAAATGCTTGAAGGAACAATTGCCAATGTTCCTCCACAAGGAGGAAGAAAACATCCTTATCATGACTGCATTCAAATCGATACAAGCCAAATTTTATTTATATGTGGAGGTGCATTTATAGGTTTAGAGGATATTGTTCAAAAACGTTTAGGGAAACATTCAATTGGATTTACTACTAACCCTGACGAAAGTAAAGTAAATGCAAAAAAAATAGTTGATTCCCGAGATGCTCTCAAGAATTTGGAACTAGATGATCTAGTCAAATATGGATTAATTCCAGAATTCATCGGAAGAATTCCGGTATGCGCAGTATTAGATCGTCTTACTAAAGAAACTCTTGAATCTATTTTAACGGAACCAAGAGATGCACTAGTAAAGCAATTTAAAACTTTATTAAGTATGGATAACGTTGCATTAAATTTTGAACCAGAATCTGTGGAAGCAATCGCTAATGAAGCTTTTAAAAGAAAAACAGGTGCTAGAGCTCTTAGATCAATAATTGAAGAATTAATGCTTGATTTAATGTATACCCTTCCATCACAAGAAGAAGTAAAAGAGTTCACCATTACGAAACAAATGGTTGAAAACCTGTTCTCATCGAAAATTGTTAAACTTCCTGCCGGATCTCAAAGGATTATTAAAGAATCCGCATAAAAATTAAGGATATCGTTTTCCAAAATAAACCTTAATTATTGAATCAAGAATTGTAAATGCTTAATATACATAAACCTTTTCATCAAAAATACAGACCTGGTATCCTTGATGATCTAGTTGGTCAAGAATTTATATCAATCACTCTTAAACAAGCATTAATATCTCAGAAAATTGCGCCTGCTTATCTTTTTAATGGACCTAGAGGGACAGGAAAGACTTCAAGTGCAAGAATATTTGCAAAATCATTAAATTGTCTATCATCTGAAAAACCTACACCAAACCCGTGTGGAAAATGTGAATTATGCATACAAATTACGGATGGCAATGCCTTAGATATTATTGAAATTGATGCCGCATCTAATACTGGAGTTGAAAATATACGAGAAATAATAGATAGAGCAAGATTTGCCCCTACTCAAGCTAGATGGAAAGTATATGTTGTTGATGAATGTCATATGCTTTCAACAGCTGCATCAAATGCTTTACTCAAAACTATTGAAAAACCTCCTGAAAGAGTTGTTTTTATTCTTGCAACTACAAATCCTGAAAGAGTTATAAATACCATTCAAAGTAGATGTCAAAAATTTGACTTTAAAAGAATCAGCTCAAATACTATTTTTCACAACCTTTCAGAAATAGCAAATAAAGAATCAATTAAATTTGAAGATCAAGCTCTAAAACTAATAGCAAAAAGATCTAATGGTGGAATGCGCGATGCACAAAGTTTACTAGATCAATTAAGTCTTCTTCCTAATGGCATCACTACTAAAAATGTTCAAAACTTGCTTGGAGAAGTATCCGAAAATGATTTAACTAATTTAATCAATGCATTAATTAATAATGAGCCAGAGGCTTTATTAATTAGTTGTAGTAAATTATATGATGCAGGAAATGAGCCACATGAGATATTAGTTGGTTTATTAAATATTACTAGAGACCTATTACTTAAAACTTTAAATAATAATTATTCAGATATGTATTATACATCTATTGACTTTCAAAATGAATTAAAAAAATTTTCCAATAATATTAACAAATCAAGAATTATTGATTGGCATAAGATGCTAAAAAATGTTGAATATCAAATCAAAACAAGTGATAATCCAAGATTATGGTTAGAAATACACTTAACAAGTCTACTGGAAAAAAGTGATGAAGAAAATATCAATCAAAC
>QCSX01000033.1 GCA_003209065.1 Prochlorococcus sp. AG-670-N10 | reverse complement strand
TTTACCCTTAAGTTGGAATATCTCGAAAGAGATATAAGTTCTCTAAATGAGGAAATGCGTAGCGAAACTATTAAGTTAGAAAATTATAAAAAACAGCTACCTGATCCTTTGCCCAGCTTTGGAGAATATGAGAATATAACTCTTGATTTATTACAATCAGAGATCGTTGTGATTAATACGAAATTGGAAAGTTTAGAACCGGTTAATATGTTGGCTTTAGATGAACTCGAGGAATTGACAGAAAGGTTAAATGATTTGATAGAAAGACTAGAAGTTTTATCTAATGAAAGATCGGAGTTGTTATTAAGAATAGAAACTGTTTCAACTATGAGACAAGAAGCATTTATGCAGGCATTTATAGAGGTTGATAAGCATTTTAGAGAGATCTTTGCCAATTTATCAGATGGAGATGGGTTCCTTCAGCTCGAAAATCCAGAGGCTCCTTTGGAGGGAGGTTTAACTTTAGTTGCTCATCCTAAAGGGAAAAATGTCAGAAGATTAGCTTCAATGTCGGGTGGAGAGAAATCATTAACTGCCCTAAGTTTTTTATTCGCTTTGCAAAAATATAAGCCTTCTCCTTTTTATGCATTAGATGAAGTAGATAGTTTTTTAGATGGTATTAACGTTGAAAGGCTATCAAAATTAATAACAAGTCAGTCATCAAATGCTCAATTTATAGTCGTAAGCCATAGAAGACCTATGATAAGTGCATCTGAACGAACAATTGGTGTTGCTCAAGCAAGAGGTGCTAATACTCAAGTTGTTGGATTACCAAATGCTGCATAATCACACTTTTTTAATTTTTTACGTCAGAATGTCTGAAAGATATTAATGAGTTTGTCGAACACATCCACAAATAATAATGGCCGTAATTCCGTACCTAGTGAACGTCTATGGTTAAGGTCGGAACTTATGGGAACCCAGGTCATTACTACTGATACTGGTAAGAGATTAGGGGTTGTAGGTGAAGTAGTTGTTGATATTGATAGAAGAGAGGTAATTGCTTTAGGTCTTAGAGATAATCCTCTTACAAGATTTTTGCCAGGTTTACCTAAATGGATGCCTCTTGAAAGTATAAAGCAGGTTGGCGATGTGATTTTAGTGGATTCTTTAGATTCTTTGAGCGAAGGTTTTTCTCCTGAAAGATATGGGAAAGTAATAAATTGCCAGGTAATTACGGAATCTGGACAGCTTCTAGGAAGAGTTCTTGGATTTTCTTTCGATATTGAGACTGGCGACTTAATTTCTCTTGTTATGGGTGCTGTTGGAGTTCCCCTTCTAGGTGAAGGTGTTTTAAGTACTTGGGAAATTCCTGTAGATGAGATAGTCAGTAGCGGTACTGACAGAATAATTGTTTATGAAGGGGCAGAGGAAAAACTGAATCAACTAAGTAGTGGATTACTTGAGAAACTTGGGGTGGGTGGTTCTTCGTGGGAAGAAAGGGAAGCAAATAGATATTCAGCAAATCTTGTTCCTGTAGAGAATCAGCTATTGTCAGGTTCCGAATCAGAAGAACAAAATAATTTGATGGAAGAAAATCAAGAAGAAGAATTTATGGAAGAAGAAGCGTACGAAGAAGAACTTGAATATGTAGAAATTGAAACTCCAACAGAAAAAACTAAAAATAAAAAACAACTTTATTTAGATAATGACTTCTCTGAAAATTTAGAAACTCAAATTGATGAAGAAAATACGGCAGAATTTGTTGTTAAAAGTCAATCTAGTTCTAATAGGGCTTCAAAGAGACCAATTCAAAGGTCAAAAGAACCTTTAGATATTGAACCTGTAGAAGATAAAAAATTAGTCATTGAAAATCCTCAATCAGAATCTGTAGAAATTGATGATCCTTGGTAATTATTTAGTAATTAACTCAATTTTTTGATCGAATTAAAAATTATGTAAGCTAATTTTTTAACTGCACCAGTTTTCCCTCGTTGTTTTGATAAATTATCTTTTTGCTCACTTAAATATTTTTTATTTTTTATCAGAAATATAGCTTCATTAGCGATTTGTTTTGGTGAAATGTTTCCTATTCTTTCTGGAATAATTAACTTGTTAGCTTTTATATTTGGCCATGAAAAAAATTTTTTCTGCTTTAAGTACCAATTTTTAATTATAAAAGTGAAGAATTTATTGATAAAAGAAATTTTCCCAATTATTCCGAAGATACCGTCCCAAGAATTCATTACATTCAAATGTTGGGTGGGTAGAACAACTATCATGGGTAAAGTAAGTGAAGCTAATTCAGCAGTATTTGCTCCAACTGTGGTAATTGCAAGATCACATTTTCTTAGTACTTCATAGCAAGGGTGTTTATTAATTAAATAAATTTTTGTATTATTTGAGGTTTCAATAACATAATCAAAAACGGAATTTTTAATTTGTTTAATTTGTTTAATTTTGGATGAATAATATTTTGATATAGGATTCTTATTACTTTGAAAGAATAAATATTCGCTTGTACTTGTAGTTGGTGCTATGGGAATAATAAAGTTAATATTTTTATTATTTTTATTAATATGATCAGCCATTTCAAGAAAGAAAGGAATACCTACCATGAGCTTTGCTTTTTTAGAACCTGGTAGTAAAGCAATCCACTTTTTTTCTTCAAGATTTAAAGCAATTTCTTTTTTATTCGTAATGTCTGCCATTAAATCGCCAATAATTTTACATTTATATCTATATTTTGAAGGAATGCTTTTCTTAACGTTTTTATTCATTGCTGCAATTACATTGTTCCAACGTGGCCATCTTGAAATCCATTCAGCATATGTGATGTTGATATAACCTAATCTTTTTGCTAACAAAACACTCCAAAATTGATCACCTCCAAGAAAAATAACGATCCCCTTTTTAGGCCATTTTGCATATTGAGCAGGCCTGATTAACAATTTCCAAAAAGTCTTTGCTTCTGTAACTAATTCAAATTTGTGCCAAGATTTAGCAACTTCATATTCTTTACCAGTAGCATTTGGACACGGTACTAAAACCAATCTTATTGAGAAATTCAGTTTATCAATATTTTTCGAAGTATCATTTATCTTATTTAGATAATCCACTACAGGCCTTACCCACGTTGATAATTCCCCAGGCCCATTAGAGATAATTACAACTGCAATTGATTTGTCTTTCATTGCAGTCAATCCAAGATACATTAATGCGGACGGCGAGACTTGAACTCGCAAGGCCTAAGCCACACGCTCCTTAGACGTGCGCGTCTACCAATTCCGCCACGTCCGCAAAGGGTTTTCGAGCACAAGGGTGTTCTTAAACCATTAAGATATCATACATTAATCGCATTAATTTGCGATAATATTTTATTAATCTGCTCGGTTTACATTCTTAAAAGATTTATTTTATATAACTTAGTTTTAAATACTTAAAATAACTGATTTTTTCTATTGCATAAATAAATAATTATCCACATATAACGTTTTAGGTTGTATTGTTAATCAATGCATTCTTGAAATTCAAAAATTTTATTGAATACTTTTTAAAGTAATTTCAATTTCAATTAATTTTTATTTCTTCAATTTAATTTTGTAATGGTTGAAAAAGTTTTAATTGCTAATCGTGGAGAAATAGCTTTACGAATTATCAGAAGTTGTAGAGAGCTTGATATTGCAACTGTTGCTGTTTATAGCACCGTAGATAAAAAGGCATTGCATGTGCAATTAGCAGATGAAGCAGTTTGCGTTGGAGACTCACTGAGTAACAAGAGTTATTTAAATATTCCTAATATCTTAGCTGCTGCTACATCAAGAGGAGTTGATGCTATTCATCCAGGTTATGGTTTTCTTGCGGAGAACGATAAATTTGCAGAAATGTGTAACGATCATGGCATAACTTTCATTGGTCCATCTCCCAATGCTATTAGATCAATGGGAGACAAATCTACTGCTAAAGAGACAATGGAGAGAGTCGGAGTACCAACTGTTCCGGGAAGCAAAGGTTTATTATCGAGTGTCGAGGAGGCCTATGAAATGGCTCAAGAGATTGGATATCCCGTCATAATAAAAGCCACAGCTGGAGGAGGAGGTAGAGGAATGAGATTGGTTGAAAATAAGGCTAATTTAGAAAAAATGTTTAGAGCAGCCCAAGGAGAAGCAGAAGCGGCATTTGGAAATGATGGTTTATATATGGAGAAATTTATAAAAAAGCCTAGACATGTAGAAATTCAAATCCTTGCTGACAGGTCAGGTAATGTGGTCCATCTAGGAGAGAGAGATTGTTCTGTACAAAGGAGGCACCAAAAATTATTAGAGGAGTCTCCCAGTCCAGCTATAAACCATTCTCTTAGAAAAAAAATGGGTAATGCAGCCATTGCTGCTGCAAAAAGTATCAGTTATGAAGGGGCGGGAACTGTTGAATTTTTAGTAGATGATGATAATAATTTTTACTTTATGGAGATGAATACCAGGATTCAAGTGGAACACCCCGTAACTGAAATGGTTACTGGTGTTGATCTAATCGCTGAACAAATCAAAATAGCTGGAGGTGACAATTTAGGATTTACTCAAGATGATATTCAATTAAATGGACATGCTATTGAATGCAGAATTAATGCGGAAGATCCTGCACATAATTTTCGCCCATCTCCCGGAAAAATAACTGGATGGCTGCCTCCAGGGGGCCCTGGAGTAAGGGTTGATAGTCATGTTTATACTGGTTATGAAATACCGCCATTTTATGATTCACTTATAGGTAAATTAATAGTCTGGGGTAAAGATCGTAATACTGCTATTAAAAGAATGAATAGAGCTTTAAATGAATGCGCTGTAACAGGAATTCCAACAACAATTAACTTTCATTTATCTCTTCTCAATAAAAGGAAATTTATGGAAGGCAAAATTCATACTAAATACGTTGAGGAAGAATTATTACCTAACTATTAAGGCAATATAATGCCTTCTTAACTTATACTTTTTAGAATGGCTAATTTGATTAAACCCTGTTGACCAACTAATATTTCTCTTAGAAAACTTATTATTCCTATCCAAATCACTGGGCCAACATCGACGCCCCCAATGGGAGGAATCAATTTTCTCGTTACGTTTAAAATAGAACTTGTTGGAATTGCAATTAATAACCAAAAACCTTTATTTAAATCAACTTTTGGGTACCAAGTTAAAATTAATCTTATTAAAAAGACTAGGGTTAGAAATGATAAAAGAATTCCTAGTGTAAGATCTAAAGCATGTAAATAGTTTTGAGACAATGAAATAACAATTGTTTAATCCATCTTAATAAATATCCCATAAGTTAGGATTTAATTCGTATTATAAATTCAGAATTTAATTTTAAAAAAGTGATTCAAATTTCAAATCTAATATTAGCGGCTGATCTTTCTCCAGAAGTTACTAATAATTCCGCATTTAATATGATAGCGAGCTTCTTCGCAGCAGCATTACTTATAGTTGTTCCTGCAGCAGCATTTTTAATCTTTGTTAGCCAAAAAGATTCACTTGAACGTACTTCAGCTACACGTAGACGCTAGTTTTTATAGAAGTTTTAAGTAAACTATATATATAAGGTGTTTTGTTACACCTTGCAAAATAAGTTTTTGGAGAAAAAATGTGGTCAATGCTAGTCTCAATTGGGCAAGTATTGTTGGCATCGTATTAGCTGTATGTGGAGGTGGCCTATATTTTCTCAGGTCATTTAAACCAGCACTAGCAAGAGATTATGATGTTTTCTTTGCAGCAATAGGTCTTTTATGTGGAGGGATATTATTTTTCCAAGGATGGAGGTTAGATCCTATTCTACAATTTGGCCAGTTTTTATTAGCAGGAACAACAGTCTTTTTTGCATATGAAAGTGTTAGATTAAGAGGTGTTGCAACTGACCAAGCTAGAAGATCGTCATATTTTGAAGATGAGCAAGTTCCAGATATTCCAAGAAATTCTTCAAGAAATAGATTTAATGATGATTATGATCAATTTGAAGATTCTGATAGATACTCTAGAAGATTTAAACCTCAAGAAGATGATGTAGGAGATGATTATATGGAAGTTAGATCGCAAAGGAGAAATATATCAAGAGCTATCCCTGAGTCTGCAGCAAGTAAGAGGCGCGCTTCTTTAAGAGAATCTAATCAATTTGATAATGATCAACCAAATAGGAGGAGAAATCGGTCTGAAGATATAAGAAGTAATGAGGAAAGAAGGAGTAGTTTCGGAGAAAGGCGTACATCAAGGAATGAGGGTAAAAGAGGCTCAAGACCACTTCCTAATCAAGCTGTTTCTCGAGAATTAAATAATTCCTCTCAAGAAGATCCTACTCCCTCCTCTAATAAAACAACAAGACCATCGATAAGATCACAGACTTCAAGAGAAAAAGTAGAAGATGCATCATTTTCTCAAAAAACAAATGAAGTGAAAAAACCTCGTCAAGCTCGAAGAACAGCAGGCAGTGGAAGATCCACTTCTAAAAATCAAACTGGTAGATATACAGTAGGCCCGAAAAAAAATAAACCTAGAGATAACAGCTCAAGGTTTGATGATTAATTAAAATATGCCAACCCAGTTTAGAAATGATTTTTGGCTAAATAATTCTATTAAAATGATTGCTAAAAATCCAAGCATTGCAAATCTTCCATTTGTTATTTCTGAGTAACCACTCCATCCAAACTTATATTTATCTTTAGATTCAATTGATGGCTCAGGAATTTTATTTTCTTCAGAATTAAGGTTTTCCATATCAATAGCTTCCTGATTATTTTGTTCTTGATTTGAAGTCATGATTGTAATCTAATTTTTAAAATTATACTTATCTGTAGTAAATAATTTCCAGTCCCCTTGTCCATTTAATTCTAAAATGTTCTCATGAAAATCTTTTAAACTAGGCCTGTGTCCCACGCTTATCAAAGATAATTCTCTATCCCTCAATAAATTATATAGTCTTTTTTCAGTTTTAATATCGAGTGCACTAGTAGCTTCATCTAACACAGCAAATCTCGGAGAATTAAGTAGTAATCTTGCAAAGGCTAATCTTTGCTGCTCTCCTAATGAAAGTATTCTTGGCCAATCTTGTTTGACGTCAAGGTTGGGATATCTATCAACAATAGAATTTAAATTTACTTCATTAAGAACAGAAATTAAGTGTTCATCACTAAATTTGTCAACTTCTGTTGGATAACATAATTGTTCCCTTAAAGAACCCAATAACATATAGGGTTTTTGAGGTATAAATAGCAAATCACCTGTCTTTGGTTTTTTAATCGATCCTTGATTGGGTTCCCATAATCCACTGATCATCCTTAACAAAGAGGTTTTGCCACACCCAGATGGGCCTACTACTAATAATGATTGATTTGTTTCAATACTCAGATTTAAGTTTTTGATAATAGCTTTATCAGACCCAGGTGGGAAAAGGTCGGCATTATTGATAAGAATAGAAGAATAATCAGAAATTATATTTTGATTGTCTATTGGCTTGGTTTGACTGATACTTTCAACTTTTGACTGAAAACCCTCTAATCTTCCAATTCCTGCCGTGAACTTTGCTAGTTCCTCTATTTGATTAACTATAAAAAACAACGAACCTTCTACCATCCCAAAGGCAAAGCTTGCTTGAATAAATCGACCATAATCAATATCTCCTCTAAAGTAAGGAATTGCCATTATTAGATATGGAAAGAAGTTGCCAGCATAATTAATAGAACGTCTCATTACATCAATAATTACTCTCCAAATTATTAGTAAGTTAAAGTTTTTTACCACTTCTCCTAATCTTCTCTCTGTTTCACTTTTTTCTGGTTTTTCACCTGAATAAAAGGCTATTGATTCAGCATTATCTCTAATATGAACTAATCCATATCTAAAGTCCGCCTCATATCTAAGTTGATCGAAATCAATTTTTACAAGATTTTTCCCAGCAATTAATAGGATAGCAGTAGCAAATGCTGCGTATCCAAATAATGAAAAAGTTAATGTCGTACTAATGCTCCATAATATGAGAATGTTCAGAGAAAAAGTAAGAAGTGCATCGAAAACTCCCAAAGTAAATGATAAGCTTTGACCAGTAAAAGCTCTGGTATCATCTGTTATTCGTTGGTCAGGATTATCTACATCAGTTTCTTCTTCATCATTAGGGTTTAGTTGGTAGTATGCTTTATTTGTCATGTAGTCTTTAACTAAGCTTTTTGAAAGCCAATCTCTCCAAATTATTCCTAATTTGTAAGTAAAAAATATTTGAGAAACCCGAATTGGGAGCGCTACAGCAAAGCAACAAGCATATATTCCTAAAATCCTATAAAATCCATCTTGTTGTTTTTCTACTAAAGCATTTGTTAAGTCTCTTGCAATAAATCCAATTCCTGCATTAATTCCATTTACTGCTAGAAGCATTAATACTATGACTGCTAAAAATAACCAATGTACCCATCTGCGATTCTTGAGTTGACGCCTTAAACTAAAAAAACTTCCTGAACCAATAAGAAATAATCCTGAGAACAATAATCCCCACCAGCCTGACCAAATTGTATTCACAGTATTAACTACTCCTCCAAAATATTTATCAAGAAAAATAGGTTGAATACTTTCAAAAAAACTAATAATGCCTGTAAGGACTACAAGAACAATACCTCCTACACAAAATAAGAGAGATATTAAAAGCCATATAAATTGAAAGCCATTACATTGATCAATAGGTAAGAAAAATGGTTGAGCTAAACGCCTTAACTTTTGTAATTGATAAAATATTTTAGATTTATTTTGTACTACATTATTCATTCTTTTTCTGTACCTTTTTATTAATTAGATTATATCTTTATGAAGATTATTGCCCAAATCCTATTAGTGAAAGTGCCCAATTAGGAAGGTTGAGGTATGTTAATAGTTTTAAATCAAATTCATGGACTTTTATAATCGACACATCCATTAGCCACCATATAAGAAAAGGTAAATTAAATAAAATCTGTAGTTGCCATTTGTAAGTTAATACTTTCCAAATTTTAGTTAAAATTAACTTCAGAGATTCATCTAAACTCTCCCAATTTGTGGTAATTAGATCGAATAAATTTTTAGGTTTATTATTGAGGGATTCTGGAGAATTCATATTCAAATTTTTCTTATTTATAGCTAAAAAGAAACTCTTTTGGGAGTTTTAGCCAGGAGGCCAACTCATTTTTCTACCAGCCAAAAAATGTATATGTAAATGAAAAACTGTTTGTCCAGATTCTTCACCCGTATTAATAACTGTTCTCCAATTTTTTAATTTCTTAGATTTGGCAATATTTTTTCCTATTAAAAGAAGATGTCCTAATAAATTTTTATCTTCCTCCAAACACTCGCATAAACTAATTAATGGTTTTTTAGGAATTACTAAAAAATGAACTGGAGCTTGAGAGGCAATATCATTAAATGCTATACAAAGCTCATCTTCATGAAGCTTTTCGCAGGGAATCTCACCCTTTATTATTTTGCTAAAGATTGTAGTTTCAGCCATTGCTTTATTGAATATTTAAATCAGTTGATTGGTATTACATCTTTTTGATGAAATCCTTCTTTGATAAGTTCTTTATTCAAATCTTCTTTTGAAGTAACTCTATCGACAAATAAAACTCCATTGAGATGATCCATTTCATGTTGAATGCATCTTGCTAAGAGTCCATCAGCTTTCATTTTTCTAGGCCTACCCATTTCATCTCTAAATCGTAATTTAATTGTTGATGGTCTTACGACGTTTAAATAAACTCCTGGGATACTGAGACACCCCTCTTCATATGAATTTAAAGTTGTTCCATAATCAGTAATTTCTGGATTTATTAAAATTAATGGTTCAGCAGCAGCATCTTCAAAATTTACATCAATTACAAGTAGCTCTTTCTTGATTCCTATTTGCGGAGCGGCAAGTCCAATCCCTTTGGCTGCATACATACTTTGAAGCATTTCTTTAGCTAAATTTCTTATGGAATTATCAACTTTACTTATTCTTTTAGCATTTTCTCTCAATACATCATCACCAAGTTTATATATTTCTAGTGATGGAGTTCCTGTTTGTTCTTTAGATACCTTTTCTGTAGGACTGTTTGCTTTTGACTTTCTTGCGAGTTGTGAAAAATTGTTTGCCACGGTAAAAAAAATTATTTACTCAACAGTTAAGCTATAAAAATACTAGCACTTTAAATACATCTTGAAATAAACTTTCTAAATGAATAATGCTAAGAATTTAAAAATTAAGCAAATCGATAAAAAAAATATATCTTTTAAAGAGTTATCTCTTATTAAGAATATAATCTTCTGGGTAGATATTATTCCTGGAGATCAAACACATAAAAATGCTATTTTTGCTAAGCCATTTAATGATAAAAATGCAATTCCACAAAAATTAACGGGCGATAATTTTTATATTAAAAGCAATTTTCACGGTTATGGGGGGAAATCATATCAATGTATAGAGGTGAATGATCAAATTTATTTGATATGGGTCGATCAGCTTTCAAAAGCAATTTGGTTAAAAATTTTCAAAGTCCAAGAAAAAGTACCCAAAAATGATAATGAATATCTGCTATGCGATATGGAACCAAGACAACT
>QCSX01000032.1 GCA_003209065.1 Prochlorococcus sp. AG-670-N10 | reverse complement strand
GTCGCTAAATTTTCTTTTAGCCATTCTTGTCCATAATTTAAATGAAGATATTCATCTTTAACAACACCTTGGGTAATTTTTTTCGCAAAAGGATCAGCAACTCTTATATAGACATGATAATAGAGAAATTGCAAGAATGGCAATGGCTGCTATAGTTTAATTTTTTTATAAATTTAATTAGTCTATTCAAAAATAATTTTTATCTATTTAGTTAATAGCTCTGTGCTATTGTTCATATCAATATATAGATTCCATTAATAAGTTATTCAATGTTTGGGCTTATAGGTCATTCAACTAGTTTTGAAGATGCAAAAAGAAAGGCTTCATTATTGGGCTTTGATCATATTGCAGATGGTGATTTAGATGTTTGGTGCACAGCTCCACCCCAACTAGTTGAAAATGTAGAGGTTAAAAGTGCTACAGGTATATCAATAGAAGGTTCTTATATTGATTCATGTTTCGTTCCTGAAATGCTTTCAAGATTTAAAACGGCAAGAAGAAAAGTATTAAATGCAATGGAATTAGCTCAAAAAAAAGGTATTAATATTACTGCTTTGGGAGGGTTCACTTCTATCATCTTTGAAAATTTTAATCTCCTTCAACATAAGCAGATTAGAAACACTTCACTAGAGTGGGAAAGGTTTACAACTGGTAATACTCATACTGCGTGGGTTATTTGCAGGCAATTAGAGATGAATGCTCCTAAAATAGGTATTGATCTTAAAAGTGCAAGAGTTGCTGTAGTTGGTGCTACTGGAGATATAGGCAGTGCTGTTTGTCGATGGTTAATTAATAAAACAGGTATTGGGGAACTTCTTTTGGTAGCTAGGCAAAAGGAACCTTTGGATTCTTTGCAAAAAGAATTGGGTGGTGGAACTATCAAAAATCTAGATGAAGCATTGCCTGAAGCAGATATTGTTGTATGGGTAGCAAGTATGCCAAAGACCATGGAAATCGATGCCAATAATCTTAAACAACCATGTTTAATGATTGATGGAGGTTATCCAAAGAATCTAGATGAAAAATTTCAAGGAAATAATATACATGTTGTGAAAGGAGGTATAGTAAGGTTCTTCAATGATATAGGTTGGAATATGATGGAACTAGCGGAAATGCAAAATCCTCAGAGAGAAATGTTTGCATGCTTTGCAGAAGCAATGATTTTAGAATTTGAAAAATGTCATACAAACTTTAGCTGGGGAAGAAATAATATATCTCTCGAGAAAATGGAGTTTATTGGAGCTGCTTCTGTAAAGCATGGCTTCTCTGCAATTGGCCTAGATAAGCATCCAAAAGTACTAGCAGTTTGAATTATGCCAAGACGTTATCTTCTTGATTTTGAAAAACCTCTTGTAGAGCTTGAAAAGCAAATAGAGCAAATTAGAGAATTAGCAAGAGATTCAGAAGTAGATGTTAGCCAACAATTACTACAACTAGAAACACTTGCCACAAGAAGAAGAGAGGAAATTTTTAGATCTCTAACACCTGCTCAGAAAATACAAGTAGCTAGACATCCACAAAGACCAAGCACTTTGGATTTTATTCAAATGTTTTGTGATGATTGGATTGAGTTACATGGAGACAGAAATGGAGGAGATGATATGGCTTTAATTGGAGGTTTAGGTTCGGTAAATAATCAACCTGTTCTTTTATTAGGTCATCAGAAAGGAAGAGATACGAAGGAAAATGTAGTTAGAAACTTTGGAATGGCAAAACCAGGAGGTTATAGAAAAGCTTTAAGGTTAATGCAGCATGCTGATAGATTCTCATTGCCTATTCTTACTTTTATTGATACCCCTGGGGCATATGCTGGTCTCTCTGCAGAAGAACAAGGTCAAGGAGAAGCTATAGCTAGAAACCTAAGAGAAATGTTTGGTTTTAAAGTCCCAATAATTGCTACTGTTATCGGCGAAGGGGGGTCTGGTGGAGCTCTCGGAATTGGGGTGGCTGATAGGCTATTGATGTTTGAACATAGTGTTTATACTGTTGCTAGTCCAGAAGCTTGTGCCTCAATTCTTTGGAGAGATGCTGCAAAAGCTTCTGAAGCTGCAACTGCGTTAAAAATAACTGGAAAAGATCTTCTTGAATTAGGTGTAATAGATGAAGTTTTATCAGAACCAGCAGGTGGTAATAACTGGGCTCCTCTAGAGGCTGGGAATACTCTAAAAGGTGCTATTGAGAAGCACCTTAATGAATTATTGGGATTGAATAAAGATGAACTTTTAGAACAAAGATATTCAAAATTCAGGGTTCTGGGAAAATTTATTGAATCAAATAATTTTGAAGAAATTCAGGAAGAATTACCTCAAATAACAGAATAAATTGAAATTAGCATACATTACAGGAGCCACTAAAGGTATTGGGAGAGCTACAGCAGTAACTTTCGCAAATGCTGGTTGGGATTTAATTTTACTCGCTAGAGATTTAGAGATGATGGAAATACTAAGAGATGAATTATCAGATACAGGGTCAACAATTAATCTTGTAAAGTGCAATTTATCTAATTCAAATGAAATAGATAATTCAATTAATGGATCAATAAAAAAATATGGGTGCCCTTCCGTTTTAATAAATAATGCTGGATGTGCTTTTAATAGAACTCTAGTTGAAACACCTTTGGCAAAATGGCAAGAAATAATTCAAATTAACCTCACAAGTATATTTCAAATATGTAGTTTAATTGTCCCCAAAATGAGAAAAAATGGTGGTTTGATTATTAATGTCAGTAGTCATGCTTCTTATAATGCTTTCCCTCAGTGGGGTGCTTATTGTGTATCAAAATCTGCTTTAGCGATGTTTACAAAGTGTCTTAGAGAAGAAGAGAGATCTAACTCGATAAGAGCCTGCACAATAACTTTAGGTTCAGTTAATACACCTCTTTGGGAGACGGAATCAATTAAATCAGATTTCGATAGATCATCTATGCTTTCTTCTACTAACGTCGCAAATACAATTTTATATATTGCTGAACAACCAGAATCACAATTAATTGAAGACTTAACTCTTATGCCTGCAGGAGGTGCTTTTTGAGCCTAGTTTATCAAGTCTCAATAAAGATAAAGTGATTTTTTTTAGGGATTGAGGAACCCGATTAAACATAAAAATGTGATATAGTGTGTAAGCAAATAAGCCCAAGAAAGTTACAGTAAATCAAGTTTGCATACTATTTCCTGTTTAGAATTTTATGACTTCTACATTACCCAACGATAATATTAAAAATATTGATGAAAAGATTACTAATAAATTAATCTCCGAGATAATAAGGGATCGTATCAAAAACAAAGGTACAAGATTCAGTGCGAATGATAATATCGCTGACTTTATTAATCCTGGTGAGCTAAAAGTTCTAGAAAAGGAGGTGGCTTCAAGAATTAAAGATTTACTTAAGTCTTTAGTCATTGATGTGGATAATGACCACAATACTCAGGAGACAGCAGAAAGAGTTTCAAAAATGTACCTAAACGAGGTTTTTAAAGGTAGATATCATGAACAGCCAAAGGTTACAAGTTTCCCAAATGATAAAAACCTTGATGAAATTTATACTGTCGGACCGATAACAGTTAGGTCCGCTTGCTCTCATCATTTAGTTCCAATTTTAGGAGAATGTTGGATAGGAATTAAACCAGGTAGTAAAGTAATAGGGCTTTCTAAATTTGCAAGAGTAGCGGATTGGGTATTCTCTAGACCACATATACAAGAAGAAGCAGTAATGATTCTTGCAGATGAAATAGAAAAACTATGCGAACCTAAGGGGCTAGGCATAATAGTCAAAGCTCAACACTACTGTATGAAGTGGAGAGGAGTTAAAGAGCCGAATACTAGCATGATAAATTCAGTAGTAAGGGGAGATTTTAGACATGATATAAGTCTAAAACAAGAATTTTTTGAGCTAGTAAGACAACAATCTTCTAATAATAATTACTAAAAATTAGTATTTTTTACTTCTTTAATAATTAAACCAACTTTATGAATATCTTTTATTCCTGGGGAGATTTCAACGCTGCTAGAAATATCAATACCATTTGGTTTTATATTTTTTAAAATCTCACCTATCCATTCTGTGGAAACGCCTCCTGCAATCCACCAAGGTTTGCTGAAACTTAAATCTTCTAAATATTGTTGTTTTATTCTTTTCCCCGAACCTCCATATGTTTCTTCATTCCATGAATCTAAAAGAATTGCATCTACAAAGTTTTCATAAGGTTTAATCTTATCAAGGTCCTCTTTATTTTTTATTCTGAAAGCTTTCCATATTAATATGTTTGGAACTTTTTGCTTTAATTTTTGACAGTAATCAATATCCTCATCTCCATGAAGTTGAATTATGTTTTCGTTTGGTTCCCCCAAAAAGCCCTTAATAATTGAATCAATAGGACTATTTTTTACAACTGAAACTCTATCAATATTTGGATATAAATCTTTTAAAGTTTTGAAGATTTCTTTTTTCTTTTCTGGGGAAATATATCTTGGAGATTCATTCACAGAAATAATACCTATTGCATTAGTTCCTAATTCAGCAACTTGAACAGCTTGCTCAATGGACGTTATTCCGCAAATTTTAACTAAAGTTTTGGTCTCAAGCATATCTTTATCTTATAGGTAGAATTAATATTATTTGTAAAAATAAAGGAGATTATTTTTGAGGAGTTTGCAAATTTTTAAAATAAGGGGAATTCCCTTTAAATTACATCCTTACTGGTTTGCAATCCTTTTTTTATTCTCATGGAGTATTTCGAATCAAGTTAATTTAACTTCTGGCGAAATTTATAATATCAAGGAATCTTGGTTGATTGGTTTCTTAACTTCTTTTTTTTTATTAAGTACGATTATATTCCATGAGGTCTTCCATACTTTTGTTTCTTTAAATCAAGGAGTAAAAATAAAAAATATTACCTTTTACTTCCTTGGAGCAGTTTTGCAAATAGAAAAGGATTGTCAAACAGCTTTGGGTAATATAAAAATTTCCGTTGTTAGACCTTTATTATGTTTCTTGACGGCATTAATTCTTATTTTCATAAGTAATCCTAGTGAATCCAACGAACAAATATACACAAATATATTGAACAGAGTGGCGATATTAAATCTTTTTCTAGGCTTTTTAAACTTAATTCCTATTGGCTCTTTAGATGGAGGAAATTTGTTAAGGAGTACTATTTGGTATTTTTCAGGAAGTAAAAATAAAGGAAGAAATTTTTTAAATAAATCAACTTTAATATTGTCAATTTTAGTTTTTATTTTAGGAATTCTATGTTTATTTAGTTTCAATTTTTACTATGGTTTATTACTTACTTTTTTAGGATTATTTGGTATTAATTCATCAAAGTCTGAAAATCAATTTTTTAAAATTGAAAATATTTTAAAATTAAGTAAGGTTTCTGACCTTAAATTAAAGCCGTTAAGAAAAATTGAATTCAATTCAAGTTTGGTGGAGTTAAATAATCTAATAAAAAGTAAAAAAGATAAACAAGATAAATATTTGTTTTTGACTAATAATGGAAGATGGGACGGCTTTATTGATGAAAAAATTTTAAAATCTGTTTCAGTAAAAAAATGGGACCGTACTTTTGTTGACGATTTTAGGAAGCCAATTAAGAAGTTTGAGAGTTTAAATTGTAATACTGAATTATGGAGAGCCATAGAAAAAATAGAGAAATCTAATGAAGGTATAGTACTTGTACTCAATTCTGCTGATATACCACTAGGAATTGTTGACAGAAATAAAATTGGTTCTTTTGTGTTTAATAAATTAGGTTTAAATTTACCTTCCAATTTGATCAGTAAATTCAATAAAAAGGATCAGTATCCACTGGGAATTGAATTACCCAAAATTATAAAATTAATGAGAAAAAAAGGAGAAATTGAATAAATTTAAGTCACAAAAATTCTTTAATTTCATCTTTTTCATAGCAGATTTTTTCAATTTTTAGATTTGATTTGGATTCTAAAAATGAATTCATCAAATATTTAATTATTTCCTCATTAGAAAGATTTAAATTAATCTTTTTGGGAGGTTCTTCTCTAAATAATTTGATCCACAAGTCTCTTGGGGGGTTAAGTTGTATTTCCCCATGCTGAAGAAATGCTCCTTTCTTTCTGTATTGGGCGCTTCCTATGCGTTTAAATCCATATTGATCAACTAAATCTGATACATAGGATGATCCAAAACAGTTTTCTTTAATTATTGACTTTCTTAAAGTTCCTCTTTTTAAACCTAAACCTAATTCATTAAAACTTTTAATTAACCAATTATTTACAAGCTCATAACTGAAGATCTTATAAGAAGGTTTTTTAAATGTTAAAGCGTATGTTATCCCTCCAGAATGAAGTACTGCGCCCCCTCCTGAGGGTCTTCTTACGACTTTAATAATGCCATCCTCTAATAGCTTTTCCCAATGAGGTGGAATTACTTTTTGATGATAACCAAGAGAAATCCAATCTCCCTCCCAATGATAAAACCTTAATGTAAAAAGAATTTCAACTTTTGAAATAGTTTTTTCTAAAAAATGTAAATCTAGAGCCATTTGTTCAACTCCAGTTAATTTCATTGTTGAAATAATTAAAGCTTGATTATCTATTCTCAAAACTATTTTTTGATTTAATTACGTAACAGCATTTTGTAATAGTCTATCAATTTTTCACTTTTGGGTAGAGAATATAGAAAATAAATATGTATTTAGTATGGAGCCAACTCAATCAATCAATTTAATAATACTTGGTCTTATTGTTGTAATGCATGCAGGTGTATTGGCTTTAAGGCTTGGCATAAGTTTAGCTAGATCATAAAAACAAATTTTGATTATAAAAAACTTTATGTTAATAATTAAAGAAGACCTTTATTCTTGAGTCTTTTGTAAAATCCTTAATAATAATTTGCTTAAACATCACTGTAAAAGTAGTTCTACGGATAAAAAATCTCTGGCGTCTGCTATAGAACTAAATTATAAAGAAAAAGAAGAATTTGTAAGCTCTGTTTTTCTAGGGTTAAAAGTTTGTTTTTCTTTTTTAGCAATAGTGAGTTTAATAAAAATTGGATATAGCTCAAAAGTTAGATTAACTAGATTGAGGGAGATTAAAGATTCTTATCTATATGAAAAAGCAAGGTTTGATGGTTTAAGTAGTAGATTTGATGATTTAATCTCTTTTGAAGGCGAGCAAAGATTTATGAAGGATCAGGATCAATTGATTTCTAGAGACATAATCAGAGTAATATGGCGTTGATAAGTATGATTACAAAGTCATTTAATTATCGAATTTTTTTAATTTTTATAGCTAGTGGGTAAGAGTATTAAAGGTTTAGTTCTAATAACAGGAACAACATCAGGAGTAGGATTAAATACCTTAAAACCGTTGTTGAGATTTGGATGGGAAGTTATAGCGGTAAATCGCTCAAATAAGAGGGCAATAGAAATAGCCAAGCAATCCTTGACATTCTCTGAAATGAAAAATATTCATTTTATAGAAATTGATTTATCTGATTTGGACGATGTAAGAAATGGCTGTAGTGAAATATTGAAAAAATTTAAAAAACCTATAAATTCTATTATTTGTAATGCTGCAGTTTATAAACCGAGATTAAGGAAACCTGAAAGATCTCCTCAAGGATTTGAAAATTCTATGGCAGTAAATCATTTTGGTCATTTTCTCTTAATTAATCTTCTTCTTGATAATGTTTTGTCTTCTGAAAAAGAAATTGATTTAAATGGTAGAACTACTTTATTCAAGCCAAGAATAACAGTATTGGGAACTGTTACGGCAAATTACTCAGAACTAGGTGGAAGAATTCCGATACCTGCCCCAGCTGATCTTGGTAATTTATCTGGATTTAAAAATGGATTTTTATCTCCTATTAGCATGGCAAATGGAAAAAATTTTAAACCAGGGAAAGCCTATAAAGATAGCAAACTATGCAATATGGTAACAGTACAAGAGTTATCAAAAAGATATTCTAAAGAAAGAATAATTATTAATTCTTTATACCCTGGATGTGTTGCCGATACAAAACTCTTTAGAGATACACCTTGGCTGTTTAGATTTTTATTCCCAATCTTTCAAAAATTCATTACAAAAGGATATGTATCTCAAAGATTAGCTGGAGAAAGAGTCGCTCAAGTAGCTACTTATAAAGAATATGCTAAACCAGCAGTTCATTGGAGTTGGGGAAATCGCCAAAAGTTAGGTAGAAAAGCTTTTTCTCAAAAATTGTCTAAGAGAATTATTGATTCAGATATTTCAAGACAAACTTATGAATTAACTAGAAAATTGGTTGGATTGGATTAGGGAGTTAATCAAATCCTAATAAATCAAAAATTTCTCTGTCTTTTAGTGGAGTACCCTCAAGTGGTTCCACATTGTCTAACATATTTTTAGCGAGAGATAAATATTCATTTTGCACCTCAACTACATCTTCAGTTGGTTCCATTTCAAAAATCGTACACTTTTTAAGCCTTGATCTTCTAATAGCATCTACATCTTTAAAATGAGCCATGGTTTTTAAACCAGTTCTATTATTAAACTTATCAATTTGATCGGTATCTTTGGATCTATTTGCTACTACTCCACCTAATCGAACTTTATAATTTTTTGCTTTTGCTTGAATTGCAGAAACAATTCTATTCATTGCAAATATTGAATCAAAGTCATTAGCCGTAACAATTAGGCAGTAATTAGCGTGTTGTAAGGGAGCAGCAAAACCTCCGCAAACAACATCCCCCAAGACATCGAAAATAACTACATCGGTATCTTCTAGTAAATGATGCTCTTTTAAGAGCTTTACTGTTTGTCCTGTTACATACCCACCACAACCTGTACCAGCGGGAGGACCTCCACTCTCGACACACATTACACCATTAAAACCCTCAAACATAAAGTCAGTTGGCCTTAATTCCTCACTATGAAAATCCACTTCCTCCAAAATATCTATGACAGTGGGAACCATCTTGTGAGTAAGCGTAAAAGTACTATCATGCTTTGGATCACACCCTATTTGTAAAACCTTTTTACCTAATTTCGAGAATGCTGCTGAAAGGTTGGAAGACGTTGTTGATTTACCTATCCCCCCCTTACCATAAACTGCAATTACTAATGCTCCTTCTTCAATATTTACTTTTGGATCTTGCTTGACTTGAACACTACCTTCTCCATCAAGAGGCTTATTTATTGTACTTGTCATTTAAAGCTGAAATTAACACGTTAATAAATACATTCTTGCAGGAATATGCTTCTATAAATGTATTTCTCAACAAATAGTTATTTATCAAGATTAAAGATACAAGATATATGTTTGTAACTAGATATTTTGGCGCTATTTTTTCCGCTATGAGTCAAAATACTCATGCTAGAATAATAATCTATTTGTAAGGATTAGCCGAAATAAGCTTTTGCATCGTATAAGGTCTCATCGCTAATTTCAGGAAGACCTTTGGAGAGAGCGTATTTCTCGGTATTTGATTTAACTTTACCTCTTACAAAAAATGGAACTTTTGTAAGTTCTGCTCTTCCAGAGTCTGTCCAAATTATATCCCCCTTTTTTTGAATATTTATATTACTTTGGGCATTCTCATCCTCTTTATTATTAAGACCTTTTGTAGCAGTATGACCAAGATGACTTTGATGGCCATCAACAAATTCAAAGTCATGTTTAAACATATCAATAAGATGTTCTTCAAGACCCATCATTAGAGGGTGAACCCAGTCGTCAAAAATTACATTTGCTCCTTCCCATCCCATTTGAGGGCTGTATCTTGCAGGAACATCTTGAACATGCATTGGAGTACTAATTACTGAGCATGGGATACCAAGTCTTTTTGCGCTGTGCCTTTCCATTTGGGTCCCTAAAACTAATTCGGGAGATGCTTTTTTCATGGCATCTTCTACTTCTAGGTAACTATTGGTAATTAGTGCTTCTATCTTTAATTCCTTAGCTGCAGCTCTTACTTGCCTTGCCATTTCTCTACTGTAAGTTCCCAATCCCACTACCTCAAAACCTAATTCATCTTTAGCAATTGTGGCAGCTGCAATAGCATGAGTACCGTCACCAAATATAAAAACTCTTTTTCCAGTCAAGTAATTTGAATCAACTGATTTTGAGTACCATGGAAGTTTTGACTTGTGCTCTAGTTCCTTTTGATTCGTTAACGGAAGGTCAAGTTTTTCATGAACTTCGTTAATAAAATTAATTGTATTTTTTATACCAATTGGGATGGTAGTTGTATATTCCATTCCGCAATTACGCTTAAGCCATTCACAAGAAGTCTCAGCGATCTCGTGATACAGACAAATATTAATATCAGCATCAGTTAATCTTGTAATATCATCTGGACTTGAACCAAGTGGTGCAACCACATTAGTGTCAATACCTTGCTCTGAAAGGATACGTTGAATCTCGATAACATCATCTCTGCATCTAAATCCTAATAATGTAGGACCTAAGATATTTACTTTAGGTCTTCGACCTAAAGATTTCCATCTTTGAGGATTAATCTTGTCAATTTCGTTTGCCTTATCTTTTAAAAGAGTTCTAATTATTTGATAAAAGGTTTCAGAGGCACCCCAGTTTTCTTTTTTGCTATAGGCTGGAAGTTCAAGATTCACTATTGGGATATCAAAACCCATTCCCTTTGCAAGTGCTCCTGGCTGATCTTGTATTAGTTCAGCAGTGCAACTTTCACCTACTAAAAGAGTTTTTGGTTTAAATCTTTCAACCGCTTCAGTAATATTCCTTTTAACTAGTTCTGCTGTATCTCCTCCTAAGTCTCTAGCCTGAAATGTTGTATAAGTTACAGGTGGTCTTTGACCTCTTCGCTCAATCATTGTGAAAAGAAGATCTGCATAAGTATCTCCTTGAGGAGCATGGAGAACATAATGAATATCTTTCATTGATGATGCAACTCTCATTGCACCTACATGAGGAGGACCTTCATATGTCCAAAGAGTTAATTCCATAATTTAATGTGTTGCTAATGATTTGGAGGTGAGTATTTGATTCCTTGTTAAAGGTCTTGAAAAGAGCCCAGCCAAGTCTGCCGCCTGATCAATTCCATGTATGGGACTAAACACCATTTCTATAGACCATTTAGTACTAATCCCCTCTGCCTCCAAAGGATTTGCTAAACCCATTCCGCAAACTACTAAATCAGGGTTGGAAGCTCTTACACGATCAAGCTGTTTTTCTACATGCTGACCTTCAACAATTTTTGTA
>QCSX01000031.1 GCA_003209065.1 Prochlorococcus sp. AG-670-N10 | reverse complement strand
CATGAATTATCTAGAAAAACATAATATGACCTTCCCTATTGGCCTATCAAAACTTCCCGGAGCAGGTTACATATTAACTGGAGGAATAAGTCCGATGAGTCGAAGATATGGATTAGCTATTGATAATATTGAGTCCATAAAAGGATACTTAGGGGATGGAACTTTTATATCATTAGAACTAAACAGTCTAAATTCTGCACAAAAACTATTATGGGAAGGACTTAAAGGTGCTGCTCCTTTTCTCGCGATAGTTACTGAAATTGGCCTTAAAACATTCCAATCTCACCCAATTAAAATTATTGAAGGATTTGTAGATGATAATGAACTCTCAAATATTATTCATTTGGCTGAGGGATTCCCAGAGAATTTAAGCCTTCAGTGGATTTATGCCGAAAATATATATATTTATATCTTCGCGGAGATAAAAAATGATTTAGATAAAAAAATTTCTATAAACTATTTAAAAAAACTTGAAAAATATACTTCTCTCAAAATAAACAGTTATGAAAACTTTAATCAGATAAATTTTTTTCCAAAAGAATTAGATCTTTTTGAATTAAATAAGAATAACCATTCAGAAGTAATAAGCCTTCTGGGAGGAGATTTAAAAGATAATGTTCAGGTTTTTGTTAAATATATGAATGAAATAATTAAGGACAGACCAAATAAATCTTGTTATGTTGCCTCACAACAACTTGGAGGAAAGACAAAAGAATTAGATCATAAATCAAGTTTCTTTATTCATCGGGCAAGCACTTGGAAACCTTGGATCTATGCTGCATGGAAAAAAGATGATCTTAAAGAAAAGGAAATTGTTTTGAAGTGGATGAATGAATCGTGGAAGAAACTAAAAATATTTTTTCCAAAAATACATCTAGCTCAGATTCATAATCATTTAAATTCTCACCAAGAAGAAGTTTATTTATCTTTTGGAGAAAGACTTAGTGAATTAAAAACTTTAAAGAATATTTGTGATCCAGAAAGTATTTTGCCTCCTCTATAAGGTAACTTTTTAAGTATAAGAAGAAATTAAAATGTCAAATTTCACCAAATATTTATCTAAAAATTGGTTAGATGATCCAAAATCTAATATTCTTTCAGGATTAGTAGTAGCATTTGCAATGATTCCTGAAGCGATTGCTTTTTCAGGGATTGCTGGGGTTGATCCTAAAGTTGGACTTTATGGCGCATTCTGCTTATCCATAACAATTGCGATTCTTGGCGGCAGAAGGGGTATGATTACTTCCGCGACAGGATCAACAGCTCTTTTGATGACTGGGGTTGTTGCCATTGGAGAAGCTCAGGCTCCTGGAACAAATCTTGGTCTTTCCTATTTGATAGCGGCAGGATTATTAACAGGTGTTTTTCAAATACTCTGGGGATATCTAAGGCTGGCTTATCAAATGAGGTTTGTACCTACAGGTGTATTAAGCGGATTTGTAAATGCTCTTGCTTTATTAATATTTCAAGCTCAATTTCTTCAACTAGGAATTGGCATTAATCAAGGGAAACTATTAGAAAATGAACTTTCAAAATATCCGACAAATAGTCAAATACCTACCGTTTGGATTCTTGTAATTTTAGGATTAATTGTTATTTACGGATTTCCAAAAATAACAAAAGTAATTCCTTCTCAATTAGTAGCAATTGTTTTGCTTACTTTAATTAGTGTATTTTTTAAATTAGAAATCCCTACTGTTAGTGATTTAGGGACATTACCAAATGGATTCCCTAGTCTCTCCTTGCCATTTGGTGAATTAGCAAATGGAAAAGTACCATTTAACCTTTCAACTTTAGGTGTGATATTGCCAACATCCTTAGCGATATCGCTGGTTGGTTTAATGGAAACATTCTTAACTCAAGATATATTGGATGATGCCACAGACACAAGTTCCAACAAAAACAAAGAAGCAAGGGGACAAGGTATAGCTAATATAATATCCTCTTTATTTGGAGGCATGGCAGGCTGTGCTTTAGTAGGGCAATCAGTTATGAATAATGAGAATGGAGGTAAATCCAGGCTATCAACCTTAATTTCAGGATTATCATTATTGTTAATGATAATCCTTTTTAAGCCATGGATAGGGGCCATACCCATGGCCGCTTTAGTAGCAATAATGATCACAATTGCAGTAAGCACTGCTGATTTAACTGGTTTGAAGAATATTAGAAAGATCCCAAAAAGTGATACTGCAGTAATGCTTATGACTTTTGCGGTTACGATGCTTACAAAACCACATAATCTTGCCCTAGGTGTTATTGCAGGAGTTGGTTTAGCTGCAATACTTTTTAGCAGGAAAGTTGCAAAAGTAATAACGGTTTCAAGAGTTAAAGGTGAAAACCAAATAACTTACAAAGTTGAAGGTCAATTATTTTTTGTCAGTAAAATATATTTTCTACAAGGATTCGATATTCATGAGCATCCAAAAGATATTTTAATTGACATGTCTTTAGCTCATATTTGGGATCAGAGCGGTGTTGTTGCTTTAGATCAAGTTATTAGAAAATTCAAAAATAGCGGTTCTAAAGTTGAAATTATTGGTTTAAATAAAGAGAGCTTGAACTTATTTGAAAGACTAGGAGGTCTTGAAACCTCTCACTAATTAAATTCAACTGAGACTAACTTGCTGATAACAAAACCATAACCATTGCTGGAAAAGGAGATTCCGATGAGATCTCCAAGATGTATTTGAAGAATTAGTATCAAAATTCTTAGGAGGAGGTACATCTCCCTTTTCTTTATCTCTGTTAATTTCGCTAATTATTCTATGCACTGTATATTCAGGATGACCTAAGTGCATGAGTTGTTTTTGATCTTTGGTTTCAAATATTGTATAACCAACATCCTTGCCATATGCAAGCAAATTCAATTTCCCTTCTTTTTGAGCTTCTTCCATTTCAAGATCAGGTAACCCTGCAAATCTACTTTGAGGACAAATAAACTCATCATCTTGGGTACCCATTAAAGGATGACCAGGGGCAAGACTCTTTAATGGAAATACCCCGAATAATTTCTTATCAAATACTGTTTTATTAACACCTGCCAAATAAGCAAGTGCAAATCCTGCCCAGCACAACCCAAGGGTGCTTGCACATGAATTTCTTGCTTCATTAGTAATATTAACGAATTCATCCCAATATTTAACTTCTTCAAAAGCCAAATGCTCAACAGGTGCTCCGGTAATAATTACTCCATCTAATGGTTCTGGATCATTTGCCTCCTCCCATGTTGTATAAAGATTATTTAAATGGTTAAGATCCCATGTTTTATATGAATGAGTTTTTAACTTTATCCAAACAGGCTCAATTTGAAGAGGGGATAAACCAAGAGGATGTAATAAATTAAATTCATATTGCTTACCAAGAGGCATGATATTTAAAATACCAATCCTTAATGGTCGTATATCCTGTCTTTCAGCCAAATCTGGTTCAATCCAAGAAATATGATTTTTCTCTACATCACTAATCTTGTGATAATTGCTAGGTATTATTAAAGCCAAAGAATCTCCATTATTTAAGAAATTTTTGAAAGTGCCTGCTCAAAATCTGCTTTTATATCATCAATATGCTCTATACCAACAGATACTCTTACCATTGTTGGAGTAACGCCTGCTGATAATTGTTCTTCCTCTGATAATTGCTGGTGTGTTGTGGATGCAGGATGAATAACTAAAGTTTTGGAGTCTCCCACATTAGCAAGATGACTAGCTAATTCCAAAGAATCAATAAATTTAACAGCGTTTTCATATCCGCCATTTAAAGAGAACATAAGCATACATCCCATTCCTCTACCTGTAGTATATTTTTTAGCTCTTGAGTAATAAGGATCAGATTCCAAACCAGGAAAATTAACACTTGTAACTTGAGGATTTGAATCTAACCATTTTGCCAACTCAAGTGCGTTAGAAGTTTGTCTTTCTATTCTCAAACTTAAGGTTTCTAAACCTTGTAATAATAAGAAAGAATTAAAAGGACTTTGAGCAGGACCCCAATCTCTTAGACATTCCAACCTAGCTCTTAATGCAAAGGCTATATTCCTATTATCAGGGACACCTAAAGATTTACATATATCACTCCCAAATCCAAAAGCATCCCAATGTACTAGGCCGTGATAAGCAGCACTTGGTTCACTCATAAGAGGGAATTTTCCATTTCCCCAATCAAAAGTTCCTGCATCAACAATTACACCACCAATACTCGTTCCATGTCCTCCTATCCATTTGGTTGCGCTTTCTACAACAATATCGGCACCAAAATCAATTGGTTTAATTAGAGCTCCTCCAGCCCCAAGAGTATTATCAACAATTAAAGGAATTCCATTTTCCTTAGCTAAATTAGAAAGACCCTCAAAATCTGGGATGTTGAATCTAGGATTTCCCATTGATTCAACATAGATTGCTTTAGTTTTATCATCTATTTTGTCTTTAAAACTATCAACACTATCTCCTTCAGCAAATTTAACTTCTATTCCCAATCTAGGAAATTGAACTTTAAATTGATTATAAGTTCCTCCATATAAGAAGGATGTAGAGACAAAATTATCTCCTGCTTTCATACAATTTACTATTGCCAGAAATTGAGCAGCTTGACCCGATGAAGTTGCTAATGCCGCCATACCACCCTCTAAAGCTGCCATCCTCTTTTCGAAGACATCAGTAGTGGGATTCATTAGTCTTGTATAGATATTTCCAAATTCTTTTAATCCAAAAAGATTTGCTCCATGCTCAGCGTTATCAAAAACATAAGAACTTGTCTGATAAATAGGGACTGCTCTAGAGTTAGTAGTTGGATCAGGCTCTTGACCTGCATGTAACTGAAGAGTCTCAAATTTTTGGTTACTCAAAATTTTTAAATTAATCCTATTATCTATTTAACTTAAAAACTTCCTAAAAATAAATACAAAAAAGATAAATCTTTATAAATTTTCTTTTAATGATGGATAATTTTCACTCATAAATGATTTTAAATCTTCATTTATTTCAGATCTTAAATCTTCTACATTTTTGCTGTCGACAGTAGGGAAAGTTTTGTTTGCTTCAGGATCTTTTTCAGTAATAGATTTCCAGCTTTTACTCACATCTTTTTCAGATTTATTAAATATATTAATGAAATCAAAAGGCTCGTCATTATTTTTAGCATCGTATTCTTTAAAAGCTTTTTCAATAATTTGTTTTCTATTAACAAACAAATTTTTAGCCTTCAAAGTATCTGGTAATCCCATTACTGGTTGCAGCTCTTTAAGAAGTTTCAACTCCTCTTCAATCAAAAGAGTCCAAACACCTACTTGTTTTTTGGGCAAGTTAGATTCACTAAAAATTTTAATTTCTTCAAGATAGAAATTTAACCATAAATAATAAGATTTCTCTTCAATAGATTTTTTAACAGATGTTTTTTTATTTTGAATTTTCGGAAGTAACTTCTCAGCTTTTTTCAAAAATTGTCTGTCTTCTCTTTCTAGATTTATCAATCCCCATCTTTGACTATAGTCCCATAAGTCTTCATACCTTGATAAATCTTCTTGGTTCCAACCAAGAGCTTTGAGTTCATGAGAGCGATGTGATAATTCTTTATTCAAAAAAACCTACCTTAACTTAATAAGTCTAACTCTGAAATTAGGATAAGTAAATAATAGAAAAGAACAACTCAATTGATTTAAATAAATTTAGTAAGTATTGTACTAATTAGTAAAGTATTTGTTTATTATAATTATTGCTTTGATGTAGTTTTGATTTTTTTTAGAAGATAATTTTTCATATAATTTTTTATCAAAATTTATTTTATTACTATTTGGTTTTAATTTCTCATAAAATAATTTTTTGTTATCAAAAATATCTATTCCTTGAAGTTTATAATTTAGTTCTAAACATAAATTAGGCTTTACAGATTCCTGACAAAAATTAGTTATTGCATCTGAATTAATTAATACTTCATAAATATCTTTTTTTTCTTCGGTTTTTGCATTAAAGCATAAATAAATTAGATTAATCATCGAGCAATTATTATTTTTAATATTAAATTCCCTGTAAATTTTGGGCCAATATATTAGCGATTTCAAGCCCTCAAGGCCTCCTTGACCTAAGCTAAATTTTTTACACCAATCAATAAACTCCCCGACATCGTTAGGACATCTCTTAAGTTTTAAAAGCATATCTGATAGAACTTGTCCTGCCTGAAAATTCCTTGTTGGATTTCCCTCTATTGGCAACGACATGCTACCTAAAACATCAGCTTTAACAGCATTTAGTTGAGAAAAAGTATAATCACTTGATTCAACATATTTGTTCTCAAGATTTTCTTTGGCGATAATAATATCTTCACCATATCCAAGTTCTTTTAATGAAAAATTTACGTTTTGAAATTTATTTTTTTTTCTAACTTTTAAAGAAACACTAGCTGCTTGATCCAAGCACTGAGTTAATAAAACAGTATTGATCGTGGGCAACATTCCAGGCTTTCCTGAATGAAAGTTAGTAGCAAACCCTGCGAATATTGAAGAAATATTTTTTATGGACTTAATGTACTGGCATTCAATATTATGAACTCCGGGTGATACTTGAATATTTGGAGATAATTGATTTAAAATTCTTGCACCAATTAGAGCTGTTAATGAGTCAGGATGACAAAAATTAGCGGTAAAACTATCTTTAGGGTTTCGTAATGCACCATGACGATGAAAGCCAGTAAAGAAAGCTAAATCAGGATATTGATCACATAAAATATATGGTTTTTCGTCTTCATCATCAAAACAAAAAGAGCCCACAAGACATGCAAGAACTACATTTTCACGATTTAAAGATTTTCTTAATTCTATGGCATAACGAATATCATTTTGTATGTGATTACTATTTGAAGCGAGAATAACGATCTTACATTTTAGAAGAAGATCTTCGAGTGTATTAGTCTTACTTTTACCCTCAAAAAAGTAACTTCCCATACCTTCTACTTTTTCTATTATTTTGTTTTCCATACTGGATAGAACATCTTTAGAAAAAGCACCTAATAAATCTCTCCCAGGTCTTGGAGCTAAAAGAATATTATTTATCTCAGAATGCATTGCACAGTTGTATGCTAATGATGCGGGATACAATCCAACACTATAAAATCCCACTTTGCTGCTTTCAATGTCTTCTATCAATGAATAAAAAGATTCTTCGTTATTTAACTGCCTAAAAAAACTATTATTCATTTTGTTCTTTTTATCCATAAATTATCTAATATTTTTTATAAATAGCATTTTTATACATTAAACCAATTTATTGCCATCGCAAATCGTTTTAATATAAATATTGAATTTTATATTTTCAAGTTAAAGCTTTATTATGGATTCAAAACAGAGGGAATTTTCATAATAGAAAATGAAAAACATTAATTTAGATTTTGAAGAAATAATAACTAATTCTAAAAATATTTTATTTATTCAAGATATAGATGGGGTATGTATTCCATTAGTAAAAGACCCAATGACTAGAAAACTGGAATCAACATTCATATTTGCCGTTAAAAATTTAGAAAAAGAATTTTATGTTTTAACTTGCGGAGAACATGAAGGTCCAAGAGGGGTTAACAGAATAGTTGAAAGGAGCCTAAGAAGTATTGATCAGCCAAAAGAAAAAGGGCTTTATTTAAGAGGTTTAGCTGCATGTGGGGTTGAATATCAAGATAGTAATGGGAATATTAGTTTTGAGGGAGTATCGAAAGAAGAGGTTGATTTCTTAGCCAAAGTTCCTGACTTAATGAGGCCAAGTTTTGAAAAAATAGTAAAGAAAATTTTTCCTAATATCAATCAAGAAGAAATAAATTCTCATGCTTCAAAATCGATATGTAAAACAAGGTTCTCTCCAACAATAAATTTCAATAGCCTTTTCGATTTAGTAAAAGATGATTCTGAAAAAAGAAAAATCATTCAAAAAAGCTTTGAAGATATGATGAATGAAATTATTTATAAAGCCAAAGCTCAAGGAATTAAAGACTCGTTTTTTCTTCACATATCACCAAATCTAGGGAGCAAAGATGGAAATGAAATAATAAAACTTTCTAGTGAAAATGATATTGGGTCAACCGATATACAGTTACTTCTTAAAGGAGCAGTAAAAGACTCTGGCGTCCTCTTTTTATTAAATAAATTTATTTATGATACTACTGGTAAAGCTCCATTTGGCAGAAACTTTAATTTTAGAGACTCTCCTAAATCGATAATAGAAAAAGTAAATTTCTGCAAAAAATATATTAAATCAAAAGATATGCCAACAATTATCGGGATTGGCGATACAGTTACATCACAAAAAAATACCAATAATAGTTATTCAAGAGGAGGAAGTGATCGATCATTCTTAGAATTTATACAATTACTAGGAAAAGAGTTTGATAGTAATAATAAAATAATTTTCGTTGACAGTAGTTCAGGAGAAGTTTATAGACCTTCAACAAAAATATCTGGTTTAAAAGGAATAAGTGATGAGGCAGACAACTTAAAGTTTGATATTATTTTTCAGAATGGTCCCAAAGAATATTTAAACTGGTTTATTGCATTTGCAAAAAAAAGATCAAAATTAAAAACCTAATATTTAACTAGTATTTACTTATACTGAAATTAAGAATTTTTCAATTCATGAAAGATAGTTTTCCTTCAATAAAGAAAGAATATATTGAAACACTTCAGATAAATATTGGCCTTAAATGTAATCAGGCTTGTAAACATTGCCATGTAAATTCAAGTCCATTACGTACCGAAAAGATGTCTCATGAAATAATTTCACTCATTCCAAAAGTAATAGAAAAATATAAAATTAAAACTTTAGATATTACTGGGGGGGCACCAGAAATGCATCCTCAATTTAGAAATTTAATTACTACTTTAAGTGATAAAAATATTGACATTATTGATAGATGTAATTTAACAATTTTCTTTGAAGATGGATTCGAAGACTTACCCCAATTTCTTGCCAAGAATAACGTAATAGTAACAGCATCACTCCCCTGCTATGAAAAGGAGAATGTAGAATTACAAAGGGGCTATGGAGTATTTGATAAAAGTATTAAGGCTTTAAAAATACTTAATGATCTTGGCTATGGGAAACAAAAAGAAGGACTGCAATTAAATCTAGTATATAATCCCGTAAATCCTATACTTCCTCCATCACAAGAAATCTTAAAAGCAGACTATAAAAAAATACTTTTTGAAAAGTACAATATCTCATTTAATAATCTTTATACAATAACTAATATGCCAATTAATAGATACGCAGACTCTCTTAAAAGAGAAAATAAACTTGATTCATATTACAAATTACTTAAAAAAAATTTTAATAAGAATAATTTAGAAAATCTTATGTGTAAAAAAACTATAAGTGTTAATTGGCAAGGGCAAATCTACGATTGTGACTTTAATCAGCAAATAAATCTCAAGGGAAATGAAGGACCAAAGACACTTTCTGATTTAATGAATAAATCATTTGAATTTGATTATAGAGTAGCTGTTAAGGAACATTGCTTTGCTTGTACAGCAGGGGCAGGATCAAGTTGTGGAGGTACTTTAACCTAGTTTCTGCTAAATACAATTAGGACATATAGCTCTAACATTTAAAGAAGATTCAATAAGTTTAAAACCGTTAACTTTAGCGGCGACTTTACCGGCCTTTAATACTTCATCACTTTCAAATTCTTCAGTCCTTCCACATCTAATACAAATCAAATGATGATGATCTGCTGTTTCATGACTTAATAATTCATATCTATGACCTCCTTCACTAAGCTCTAACTCATGTAATAAACCCATCTGAACGAGAAGTCTCAAAGTTCTATATATTGTTGCGAGGGAAACTTTAGAACTAGATTTAATTAATTTTTCATGAACCTCTTCCGCACTTAAATGATTACCTGCTCCGATATTCTCAAATAAAGTTAAAACCTTAAGTCTTTGAGGAGTTAATCTCTTACCATCCTTATGTAAGCCATCTCCCAAAGGAGATGTAATAACTTGATATTGAGAAGAAATGGACAATTAAAAAGTAATATTTATTCTCAATAATAACTCTTGATGAGATTATATCAACTTTTAACTAATAAATATTTACTAAAGTTCCTCAAAAGATTACATTAAATACATGTATATATTTAGGGTATCTATTTAAATATTTTAGAAAATAAATCAATGACACATTCTTCCAAAAATGAAACCCCTCTCAAAAATGCCTTACTTTTAATAGATATTCAGGAAAAAATTATATCCCCAATTAATAACAAAGATTCAATAATCAAAAATATCCAAAAGCTATTAGAAGCTTACCAAATCCTGGATGAAAACATTTTCGTCTCTGAACAAAACCCTATAAAACTGGGCAAAACAATCCCAAAGTTAATACCCAAAATAGGTTTTACTAATATTCAAAAAATGGATTTTAGCTTAGCTTCCAGTAAAGTTCTTTTTGAGGAACTTTATAATAAAAAAATTAGAAATTTGATAATTTGCGGATTTGAAACACACATTTGTATCCAACAAAGTGTCCTAGAATTTCTAAAAAAGGGATACGAAGTACTAATAATATCTGACGCCATGGGAAGCAGAAATAAATTAGATCATGAAATAGCATTACAAAGAATGCTTCATAAAGGAGCAATTATTACTACTACTGAATCAATAGTTTTCGAAATTTGTAAAACCTCAGATAGAAAAGAATTTAAAGAAATTAGAAATATCATCAAAGATTAAAGATAATGAAGACTGGTTTATTTTTTAGAGATAATTTAAACTTTAGATATTGGTTATTTAAGAATTAATTAGATATGAAATTATTTACGGAAAACTTGCTTTTGGCAATTTCTATATTTCTTATTGGAATAATATTATCAATAATAATATCTAAAATTTCCAAGATTATTTTTAGAAGGATTTCTAAAAGAACAAAAACAAATTTTGATGATTTTATTTTTGAAACCCTTACTGGAATTATAAGACCAATAGGTTTTCTTCTCTCTGCCTATTTCGCAATTGATTATTTTTTTACTGATGAAATAACTTTTATATCTGTACTATTAAATATTCAAAAATTACTTATATTAATAATTATCATTAAAGCTCTAAATAAATTATTAATAAGATCGCTAACAGAATCTACAGCAAAAATTGATGACTCATCAATTAGTTCAATGATCTCATCATTAACACCTTTAATTAAGGCTTTTACTTGGACCATAGGATCAATATTTTTCTTACAAAATATAGGTGTACAAATGACCGCAATTTGGGCATTGCTTAGTGCAGGTGGGATAGGAGCAGGTTTAGCCTTAAAAGATCCAGTGCAAGAATTCTTTGAATACATTACAATTTTACTTGATAAACCGTTTCAAAAAGGGGAATTCATAAAGTCTGATAGCGTATTAGGAATGGTAGAAAGAGTAGGGGTAAGATCTTCAAGAATAAGAAGTATTAACGGAGAAGTAATAGTTATGAGTAACAGTGCATTAACTAATGGGATCATTTCAAATTATGCTCAGATGAAGAAAAGGAGAATAGTTCATAAGTTAGGAGTAGTTTATGAAACTTCTCCATCCCTTATGAAAATGATTCCAAAGATCATAGAAAAAATCATTGAAGAAACTAAAGATGCTTCTTTTGATAGATGTCACTTTACAGATTTTGGAGACTTCAGTCTTAATTTTGAATTAGTTTATTACATCCCAACCAATAATTATTTAGCTGCTATGGAAGCACAACAAAGTATCAACTTAAGAATTATTGAAGAATTTTCTTTAAACAAAATAGAATTTGCATTCCCAACTCAAACATTAAATATTGAGAGAAACGAATCCAAATGATCCGCATAATTCCTCACTAAAACTCCAAAGTCTTAAAGCAAGTTCTTTTTTACTAGCTTCCTCACTAACCTCACTTTTAAGTAATTTATGTTTTTTATAAAAGACAAGCTTATTGCTTAAATGTAAATACTTAATATTATTGAGATCAGTATCAAAAACGATATCCGAAAGCAAATTCCCTGCATTTTCTACATTTTCAGAAATACCTAAAATATTTTTTGCAATACTTGAAAAAACAATATATCCAAAGATATTAAATTTTTTACTATATCTGAAAAAGCCCGAATCTTCATTAGGAATTACAAGACCAGGAGCCCAAGAAATAACAGATATTTTACTTGATTTAATTTGTAATCTTTTTGAAAGTTCCTTAGCAAATAAAATATTACATAATTTACTATTTTTATAAGCCTTGTCAGAATTGAAATTTATATATTTTCCTGAAATTTCCTCTTTAAAATTTATTAAATTATTTAAACCTGCTTTCTCTCCAACATTTCCTCCTGAACTCTTCGGATCGTGAACATCTGATGATGTAATAATTATCCTAGATTCTTTTTTATTATTTATTAGTTCTATAAGAATATTAACCAAATAAAAATGTGCGAGATGATTAACAGCAAAAG
>QCSX01000030.1 GCA_003209065.1 Prochlorococcus sp. AG-670-N10 | reverse complement strand
AGTTTGGATTACCTGATCTGGTGTAATCGAAATTGCCCTTATTACCATGTTTAAATGTTGAGGTAGAAAAAATTGGTGGCATGACACATCCAGTCTCTTCAGAAAATGTTTCACCATGATGTATTGATAAGGTTTTAACACCTGGCTTTTTGATAATATTTTTCTTATTTCCCATTGATTTCAAAATAAGAATTAATTAAACTTCTCACCAATAAGGTGAGTGATTTAATAATTTGAAGAAAAGGATTTTTATACTTTTCTTGAATAGTATTCAACAACTAATAACTCGTTTATTTCAAGCGCGACCCATTCTCTATCGCACTTTCCGTTGATTTTGCCTGTTAACTTAGGTTTGTCTAACTCTATATGAGGTGGAACATTAGCTAAACCAGGAAATTCAATATTACCTTCAACAAGTTTTTTACTCGCTTTGTTTTCTTTAATGCTAATTACATCTCCTGGTTTACATTGGTAACCTGCAATATCAAGAACTTTTCCGTTAATGGTTACATGCCCATGATTTACTAATTGTCTTGAACCTGGGATTGTTCCACCAAAACCTAATCTAAAACAAACATTATCTAATCTGTTTTCTAAAAGTCTAAGGAGATTGGTTCCTGTAGAGCCTTCTTGAGCCCTAGCTTTTTTAACGTAACGTACTAGTTGCCTTTCAGAAACTCCATAGTTAAATCTAAGTTTCTGTTTTTCTTCTAGACGAATTGCGTATTCTGATCGCTTGCGACGGGCTTGGCCGTGCTGACCTGGAGGATTAGACTTCTTTGAAGCTTTCCTAGTGAGACCCGGTAGTTCTCCCAAGCGACGCGTAACCCTTAATCTTGGGCCGCGGTATCTTGACATAAGTTTAAATTAAAATTGAGATTTGCAATAAATTGGATAATTGATTAAATTCAACTAAACTAATTACTACTGAACAGTTATTTTACATCATTAAAGTGTTCAAAACTATTAATAAATCAATTACTTCTATACTTCTTTTTATGATTTCCTTTTATCAAAAGTGGTTTTCTCCTTTTCTCGGACCAAGATGTAGATTTATACCAAGCTGCAGCTCTTATGGATACGAGGCAATTACTAGACATGGTCCTTGGAAGGGAGGGTGGTTAACTTTAAGAAGATTAAGCAGATGTCATCCTTTAACTCCCTGTGGATGTGACCCTGTGCCTGATTGAATGAATGAAAATATTTATTTTTGTTAGGCAGGGATGTTGCCTTTGTGATTCATTAAAAAACAAACTGGCAAAAATAAACCTTAATGAGTTATTCCCTAATCTAGAGGAGCTCAAAGAAATTGATATTGATAGGGTTGATTTATATAAAGATAAATATAAAAAATATGATTATGAAGTACCTGTTATTGCTGTTGAAGGAATTAGGTCTGAGGAAATTATAGAATTACCTCGTATTTCTCCAAGATTAAAAGATGATCAATTAAAGAATTGGTTTCAAAAAAATATTAATACCATTCTGAAGAAATAATTTTTGTTATATGAGATCTATAAAATTACATAGACTTTTAGTTTTGGTAGGAATTATTCCCTCAAAAGATCTAATTGATAAAGAAATCGATAATATTTCTTTTAACTCTAAAGAAGTACAAAAAGGAACTTTATTTTTAGGTATGCCTGGTTTAAATGTTGATGGAGGAAAATATTGTATTGAGGCAATTGAAAATGGTGCAGAGGCTGCCATTATTGGATCTGCTGCAAAACAGAAAATTGGATCTATTGATCGAGAAAGGATTTTGGTTATAGAGGATAATTTAGATTATATTTTTGGTCAAATAGTCGCTGAGTTTTGGAATAGGCCTTCAAGAAAATTAAAACTTATTGGTGTTACGGGTACAAATGGAAAAACGACAATTACTTTTTTACTGGAATATCTTTTAAAAAAATTAGGAAAAAAGACTGCATTATTTGGGACCTTATTTAATAGATGGCCTGGCTTCTCTGAGGTGGCTTCTCATACAACTGATTTCGCTGATAAACTTCAAAAAAAATTAAATGCTGCTGTTGAGGCAGAATCTGAATTCGCGATATTAGAAGTAAGTTCTCATTCTATTGCTCAAAACAGGATATCTGGCTGCGAATTTGAAGCGGCTATTTTTACTAATTTAACTCAAGATCATCTTGATTATCACTCAGATATGGAATCTTATTTTCAAACAAAAAGAAAATTATTTTTCCCACCTTATTTAAAAGATAAAGATGGAATTTCCGTATTAAATCATGATGACCTTTGGATATCTAAATTATCATCTGATCTTGAAAAGGGATCGTCATTAGTATCTACAAAGATTACAAAGAGTGGATTTAAAAATGATGATTTTTTTTACGTAACAGATAAACAATTTACTGAAAGTGGATCCACCTGTATTTTTCATACACCTAAGGAAAAAATTAAACTTTTTGTTCCCCTTGTTGGTGAATTTAATTTAATGAATGCGATTCAAGCAATAACAATTTTGTATAAACTTAACTTCTCTTTAAAAGATTTATCAAAGTTAATACAATCTTTCCCTGGTGCTCCTGGGAGAATGGAGAAAATAGAAATTGATAATAATGACGTTTCAAGATCACTCCCAATAGTAATTATTGATTATGCCCACACTCCTGATGGATTAAAAAAAGTTTTGCAATCAATTAAAAAACTTTGTAAAGGTAAGCTCATTACTGTTTTTGGCTGTGGAGGAGATCGAGATCGTAGTAAAAGGGCTTTAATGGGATCAATAGCTGAAGAGTTTTCAGATCATGTGTTTATAACTTCAGATAATCCAAGATCAGAAGAACCGCAACAGATAGTAAATGATATTTTAATGGGTATAGAAAAAAGAGAAAAAATAACATTTGATATTGATAGATTTAAAGCAATAAATGAATCTATCAAATTTGCTAATAAAGAAGATATTGTTTTAATAGCAGGAAAAGGACATGAAGACTATCAAATTCTCAATGATAAAGTGATTAATTTTGATGATAGAAAAATAGCTCAAAAATTATTACAAGAAAAAAGTAAATCTAAATAAAATTTGCTAACCAAATCAGAAAGATCTTTACACAAATCACAAGAAAAGTGTCTTAGTATCGAGTAAGTAATTTTTAATAAGATGAAAGGGTTAGCCTTAATCGTAGGCGCAGGTGGAATTGGGACGCAAATAGCTAAAGATTTGAGTGAAAGTGAAAAAGACTTAGATGTTGTTTTATGTGGAAGACAAAGTGAATTTAATTCTTTTTGGGAATTAGATATAGAGGATTCTCAATCCCTTTTGCAGTTGAAAAATAAAATATCAAACCATCCTTTAAATTTAAGACTAGTCATTAACGCTACAGGGAGACTTCATAGTGATTCTCTTCAACCAGAAAAAAGATTACAACATCTTGATAAAGAAAATATGATGGAAAGTTTTTCAATAAATGCCTTTTCTCCTATTTTATTAGCTAAAACTATTGAAGAATTTATACCAAAAGATATTGATTTTAATTTTGCAAGTATAAGTGCAAGAGTGGGAAGCATTGGAGATAATCAAACTGGAGGTTGGTATTCATATAGAGCAGCAAAATCTGCCCAAAATCAGTTTTTTAAATCTTTAAGTATTGAATGGGCTAGACGTTTCCCAAAGGCTACTATTACATTGCTTCATCCAGGAACAGTAGATACTGATTTATCTAGACCTTTTCATAAATTTGTTCCAGAACATAAATTATTTAGTAAAGAAAAATCATCCCAATTTTTGATCAATATTATTAAAAATCAAACTCCAATATCTACGGGAAAATTTATTGCATGGGACTGCTCAGAAATTCCCTGGTAATTTTTTTATTTCTTCAGAAAGTAAATCAATTTCATCGTTTGTGGTCATCTGATGCACGCATGCTCTAAACCATTTTGGGTCTTCTAAAACTCTAATCCAAATTTTCTTTTCTCCAAGTTTCTTCACAAATTTGTCCTTATCTTCAATATTTTTGATATTAAAACTAACTATCCCATTTAAGTATTTTTTTTCTAAAACTAATTCAATTTCTTTAAATTGACTTAAACTATCCCAAAGTTTTCCACTTAATCTTTTGATGTTTTTGCTTTTTTCTTTTTCAGTACAGTCTTTATCCAAAAGATCTAAAGAATTCCGGAGACCTGCAAGTAAAGGAATACAAGAGGTAGCTACTTCAAACTTTCTTGCATCTTCATGAAAAAGATTATCTGAAGGTTCATAAATTCCTTGTTCTTTTTTTAATGACTTCCAACCAATTATTGTTGGATCTGTTTCTTGAATAAATCTATCTGAGACATAAATAGCTCCAAGTCCTTCAGGACCACATGCCCATTTATGAGAAGTTATGGAATATAGATCAGAATAAAAAACTTCATCTTCAATTTTTATATGACCAAAAGTTTGAGCACCATCAACAAGTAGATAAGAATTTTCTCGATTATTCCTAAATTCGATAGAAATTTGTTTTAAAGGAATTTTATATCCAAAGTTCCACAAAATATGAGAAATAATTAGGATCTTAGTCTTACTATTTATATTTTTTGAAATCTCTAAAATTATATTTTCATCGTTTAGATTTTTAATTTTTTGGATTGGTAAAATTTTGAACATTAATTTATTTCTTCTACAAAATTCTCTACTTGCAGCTACTACTCCAGGATGTTCACAGTCACTTATTAACAATTCTTCTCCCTCTTCTACTTTTATACCCCAAAAAGGCAAAATCATTCCAGAAGAGATATTCTCAGTTAAAGCAACATTTTTTGAATTAACACCTAATTTTTGCGCAATAGTTCTTTTTGTGGTCAATATTTCTTTATAAATAAAAGGCCACATATCATTTGTAAATGGTCCTAAATCTTGAATGATTTCCCAAGTTTTAACTATTGCTTCTAGAGAAGATTTTGGTAATGGTCCTTGACCTCCATAATTAAAATAATATTTATTTTTTAATGCGGGTATTTGATCTCTTAAATTAATTGTCATTCAAATTTTAAAATTAAATTTCTTGAAAAGGGCTAAATATTCCCTACTAAAGTAACTGTTCTAAATTCAATATCTTCAATAACTTTCCAAGGTTCATTACTTCTCTCCGCGAATTCTAAGTTTTTAAAACCTAGATCTTTAAAATCATTTAGGAATTCTGGCTCATACCACGCTCCACTAATACATCCTGTCCATAGATCATGATCATTTTGCAATCTTAAAGGAACTTTTTTACTTGAGATAATATCGCTTATGGCTATTCTTCCATTATCTTTAAGAACTCTTTTTATATTTCTTAAAAGATTTTTTCTAGATTCAGGATTTACTAAATTTAAAACACAATTACTTAAAATAATATCAATTGATTTGTCTGCGATTAATGGATTAAACTCTTTGTTTAATTCATCGAGATTTTCAATTGACCCTCCAAGAAATTCTGTATTATTGAAACCTATCTTTTCTGAAAAAATTTTGGAAGCTGATCTTGATAATGAAAGCATAGCAGGATTTTGATCAACCCCAATTACTTTCCCCTCTTCCCCAACAATTTGAGAACAAATAAAGGCATTTTTGCCGCTCCCACTACCAAGATCTAAAACAATATCATTCTTCTGAACATATTTTGTTGGATCACCACATCCATAATCTCTCTCAATAACTTCTTCTGGAATTGCTTCAAGTAAAACAGGATTAAAACCAACAGGTGTGCAAAGACAACTCTCTTTTTCTAATGCAGCAGAACCATACCTTTCTTGAATAGCATCTTTATGATCAAGACCTTTCAAATTTTTATTTGACTCATCAGTGTTGCAGCAATCGCTAGACATTAAAATAATTCTGATTCTTAATAAATATAGCCAAAAAAAAACCCCTAAGAAGGGGGTTTCTTTTTTGAATTAAATTATTTAGTGTAGTTAGAACCTCTGTAATTTAATTCTGCTTTTTCATTACTTGAAGAAGCGTCATCCATTCTATTGGTGTATACGTTTCTTCGGTAGGTAAGTTCAACAGGTTGCTTTTTAGCAGCCTTTTTGTTTTGAACGTAGTTTTTACCTCTGTAAGTTAAAGTAGTCATGTTTCGATGTGACAAAACGGCCATCCCCCGTTCCCTGGTATGACTCGAACTGCGCCTTCTAAAGAAGGTGAACGAAATGTAGCAAAAGCTACCTTTTAATTATAAACGTATTTTTATACAGCTGTCCAGATATTACGGATAGAAATAATTTTTTAATTATTTTTTAATTATTATCTTAAGTAAATTTTGGTGTGATTTATATCTAAAAGGGATTAGGTTTATATTTAATTTCCGCTTTACTAATTAATTTAAATTTATGACAGGGTTTTTATATTTTTTGGGAAATACTTTGAGATGGCCCGCTTTAAAACCAAAAGAATTTTTTTCTTTACATGCATACTTTACTATTATTTATTTGATAACTTTTACATTAAGCAAAAATGAAGTTAATCAGTCAAATTTAGTATTTACATTAGGAATATTAGCTCCTCTTTTAATAGCTATAGGTCAAGGACTTCCTGTAAATTGCTTAGATTTCAAATCATCATTAACTAAGGAATTAAGAAAAGAGTCTTAAAATATTTTCAAAAAATAGATCACAAAACTTGGACTACTTCACTAATTTCAGGAATCATTTCTTTTAACTTTCTTTCTATTCCCATTTTTAATGTCATGGTACTGCTTGGGCAGCTTCCACATGCTCCTTGAAGTCTTACTTTAACAATGGGACCATCAATTTCTGCTATTTCTACATTACCTCCATCTGATATTAAGAAAGGTCTTAGTTCATCTAAAACCGTTTCTACATTTTCATTTGTAAGTGGTAATGTTTCAGTACTCATAATTTTGAATTAACTTTATAATAAGCCTAGAAAGAAATGCGATTAATTGCAAAAAAAATAATTTTTCTGTTGTGACTTCTAAAAGAATCTTAAATAAAAATAATAGTTATGATGCGATATTGGTAGGGGCAGGAATAATGAGCGGAACACTTGCGTTATTAATTACAGAGATTTTACCTGAAATAAAAATATTAATTATAGAAAAGTTAAATAAACCAGGAAGTGAAAGTACTGGTGCATTTAATAATGCAGGAACTGGTCATGCTGCAAATTGCGAATTAAATTACACTCCCTTAGATGAAAATGGAGATTTACAAATAGATAAAGCCCTTTCTATAAATCGTTCCTTTGAAAATTCAATGTCTTTATGGGCCTCATTGTATGCAACTGGGAAGATAGATATTAAAAAATTTTTAAAATTTATTCCTCATATAAGCTTTGTCACAGGGACTGAAAATATTTCTTTTTTAAAAAAAAGATTTAAAGCAATGTCTGAATATCCAGAGTTTTCAGACATGGAATTTTCATCATCTTTTAATCAAATAAAATCATGGGCACCACTTATTACTAATAGTAGAAATCCATTAGATAAAGTTGCCGCTACTCGAATAAAAAGAGGAACAGATATCAATTTTGAGGCATTAACAAGAGAATATCTAACTTATATTTCCAAGAATAAAAATGTTGAAATTAGTTATAATACAGAATTAATAGATTTAAAGAAAACAGATAAAAAACAATGGAAATTAAAAGTTCGTTCACTAGGTAGAATAGTTTCCCTGAGCACTTCGTATGTTTTCCTTGGAGCTGGTGGCAAAACAATAAACTTTTTGCAAAAATCTAAAATTCCAGAAGCTAAAATATATGGTGGTTTTCCTGTTAGTGGAAAATGGCTTATTTGTGAGGAAAAGTCTTTAACGGAAAAACATAATGCAAAAGTTTATGGGAAAGCAGATATCGGATCACCTCCAATGTCAGTGCCGCATTTAGATACAAGATGGATTGAAGGCAAAAAATTTCTTCTCTATGGTCCTTTTGCTGGTTTTACGACTAAATTCTTAAAAAAAGGCTCTTATTTTGATTTATTTAGTTCAATTAAGAAAAATAATTTATTTTCTATGCTTGATGTTGGGATTAAGAATAATGAATTAATTAATTATCTTTTTTCACAATCTCTTAAGAGCCATAATTCTAGAGTTGAAAACTTGAGGAATATGATGCCATCAGCTGAACCTTCGAATTGGTATTTAGAGGATGCTGGGCAAAGAGTTCAAATAATCAAAAAAACTAAAGATGGAGGTTTTTTGCAATTTGGCACGGAAATTGTCAACTCGGCAGATGGCTCACTTTCTGCTTTATTAGGTGCTTCTCCTGGAGCTAGTACAGCAGTTTCTATAATGATCGAGGTTTTAAAAAAATCTTGCCTTTTTAATGCTGATAAATTTGATCTTGAGAAGAAGTTAAGTAATCTTCTTTATGAATCTGAATTAAAAAATGAAAGTGATAATAATTTTTTAGAAATTATTAAAAAAAGAAATAATTCTGTTTTAGGTTTCCATCCATAATCTTAATTAGCTATCATAATTTAAGAGAAAAAGTATAGGAATCGTTCTTGAATTTATATGACTGATATATCTGTTTCAAAAATAAGGAATTTTTGCATAATAGCTCATATTGATCATGGTAAATCTACTCTCGCAGATAGGTTGCTTCAAGATACTGGAACTGTGAAGCAAAGAGATATGCAAGATCAGTTTTTGGATAGTATGGATCTTGAAAGAGAAAGGGGTATAACAATCAAATTACAGGCTGCAAGAATGAAATATAAAGCAGAAGACTCGCAAGAATACATTTTAAATTTAATTGACACACCAGGACATGTTGATTTTTCTTATGAAGTAAGTAGATCTTTGCAGGCTTGTGAAGGGGCTTTATTAGTGGTTGATGCAAGTCAAGGTGTGGAAGCTCAAACTTTAGCCAATGTTTATCTTGCCCTTGAAAATAATTTAGAAATAATTCCTGTCTTAAACAAAGTTGATTTGCCTGGTGCTGATGCTGAAAAAATAAAGCAAGAAATTGAAGAGATTATTGGATTAGACACATCTAATGCAATAAATTGTTCTGCTAAAACTGGAGAAGGTATAGAAGATATATTAGAAGCAGTTGTGAGTAGAATTCCTCATCCTAAAGATGAAGTGAAATCTCCTACCAAGGCGCTTATTTTCGACTCTTATTATGATCCCTATAGAGGTGTAATTGTTTACTTCAGAGTAATAGCTGGATCAATCAATAAAAAGGACAAGATCTTACTTATGGCAAGTAAGAAAAACTATGAGTTAGATGAAATTGGAATAATGGCTCCTGATGAGAAGCAAGTTAATGAACTTCATGCGGGAGAAGTTGGTTATCTGGCTGCATCTATTAAGTCAGTCGCTGATGCAAGAGTGGGAGATACAATTACACTATTTAATTCTCCTGCTAAAGATCCTCTCCCTGGATATAAAACAGCCAATCCTATGGTGTTTTGTGGATTGTTTCCAACTGATGCCGATCAATATCCAGATTTAAGAGAGTCTTTAGAAAAACTGCAATTATCTGATGCAGCGCTTAAATACGAACCCGAGACAAGTAGTGCTATGGGATTCGGCTTTAGATGTGGATTTTTAGGACTTCTTCATATGGAAATTGTTCAGGAAAGATTGGAGAGGGAATATGATTTGGATTTGATAGTAACGGCGCCTTCAGTAATATATAAAGTTAATTTGAATGATCAGGAAGAAATATTAATTGATAATCCTTCTACAATCCCAGATCCACAATCAAGAGAATCAATAGAAGAACCCTATGTAAAAATGGAAATTTATTCTCCCAATGAATTTAACGGGACACTAATGGGTTTATGCCAAGAAAGAAGAGGTGTTTTTATTGATATGAAATATATCACTACAGATAGAGTGACTTTGATTTACGAAATACCATTAGCAGAAGTCGTTACTGACTTTTTTGATCAAATGAAAAGTAGAACTCAAGGATATGCATCAATGGAATACCATTTGATTGGATATAGAAAAAATGATCTCGTTAGGTTAGATGTTCTTATAAATTCTGAAAGAGCTGATCCTTTAACTTCTATTGTTCATAAAGATAAGGCCTATGGAATTGGTAGGGGCTTAGTAGAGAAATTAAAGGAGCTAATACCAAAACAACAATTTAAAATACCAATTCAGGCTTCAATAGGTAGTCGTATTATTGCAAGCGAAAGTATTAGTGCATTAAGAAAAGATGTCCTTTCTAAGTGCTACGGGGGAGATATCTCTAGAAAAAAGAAACTTTTGAAGAAGCAAGCTAAGGGGAAAAAGAGGATGAAGGCAATGGGTAAAGTTGATGTACCTCAAGAAGCTTTTATGGCAGTTCTGAAATTAAATCAGTAATTAATTTCAATTTAAAAACTAAAAGCTATTTAATCTTTGAAACAATAGGTATATTTTAGTTGATTCGAATAAACATAAATTTGTGAATTCAAACTCATCAAATAAAGTTGCTCAGAATATTAGAAGGACTGGATTTTTAATTGTACTTTCATATCTTTTAATAGTATTAATTATGAAAGTATTAGAGGCTAATAACTTTTTTGGTTATTCTTTATCATCATTTAGTAATGATATTTTTGCTCCACCTTCCTTAAAACATTTATGTGGTACGGATAGATTAGGAAGGGATGTTTGTTTAAGAACTTTACAAGGGTCATCTATAGCTATTGAAGTTGTATTCCTTGCAATTTTCTTTGCTTTGATTTTAGGCCTCCCATTAGGCTTATTGAGTGGATATTTTGGAGGGATCCTTGATAAATGCTTATCACTTGTAATGGATACTATATTTTCAATTCCTGTTATTTTGCTCTCAGTAGTAGTGGCTTTTGTCCTTGGTAAAGGGATTATTAATGCCTCTATAGCCCTATGTATAGTTTATTCTCCTCAATATTTTAGATTAATCAGAAATCAAACAATGTTAATAAAATCAGAGACATATGTTGAAGCTGCAAAGGTTTCGGGGGCTGATGTTAAAACTATAATTTTTAAATATATACTTCCAAATGTAATAACTCCTTTACCTATTCTCCTTACTTTAAATGCTGCGGATGCTGTTTTGGTATTAGGAAGTTTGGGCTTTTTAGGGTTAGGAGTTCCTGCAAATGTTCCAGAATGGGGTAGTGATCTTAATCTTGCACTTGGGGCTATACCAACTGGGATTTGGTGGACTGCATTATTTCCTGGATTAGCAATGTTCTTTTTAGTCTTAGGTCTTTCTTTTATAGGAGAAGAACTAGAAAATATTTTTGAGAATTGAAATTTAATTTCAATATTTTTCAGTTATTAACAACTTTATTAATTTCTCCATACTGATTTATCTTTGGATATTTATTTCCAGACTTTCTGTATGTAGAAGCTAACTCAGGATAACTCCATTCAAATAATGTTTTTTCGTATTCCTCTGCACTTAAACCTTCTCCTTTAAGAGGAAGTAAACTCTTACTTTCTCTTTGTCGAATAGCTTCAAAAAGTAAAATTGAAGCTGCTACTGAAACATTCAAAGATTGAACCATTCCTGACATTGGAATGAAGATTGATTCATCAACTTTTGAAATTAGTTGATCACTTAAACCCCACTTTTCTGCTCCTAAAACAAAACAAGTATTTTCTGAATAGTCAAAATTTCTGTAATCAGTTGATCTCTCATTTAGTGTTGTTCCATATAATTTAAAACCTTTCTTTTTTAGTTCAGATACTGCAGAAATTGTTGTCTCATGATTATTTAATTTGACCCATTTTTGACTGCCTTGAGCTGTACTGTTAAAAGTTTTAACTTTATCTTTTTCACTAATAAAATTTGCTTCAAAAACTCCCGCCGCATCACATGTTCTTAATATCGCAGATAAATTGTGTGGCTTATTTACTGCCTCTACCAGAACCGTTAAGTTTTTCATTCTGCAATTTAAAACATTTTTTATTCGCTCAAATCTTCTTGGCAAAATTGACATCTTAAAAATGTTTAAAGTTAATTTAATTATATTCGTTCCAAAAAATATAATTTAAAATATAAATTTTTTAAAGTTTTAAATGATTAATTTTATATTAATTCAAATTCAATCTATAGATTAATTAATCGGTTATTTAGTTTATAATATTTTAGTAATTTAGACGAGATTAAATGGCTTACATTGAATGGGATTACACGGTTATAACGAGTATGGTGGAAGCCCAGGGCTGGACGTTACCAGAGAATGAATCAAAAGAATGGAAACAATTCAACGATGAGCTTGGAGAGAAGATGAGAGGAGTTGGAATTGTGTTCGAAAAATATTGTAAATTTGCTCCAGATATTGGAGAAGGAGTTCATCTTTTAGACGATTAAAAATTTAAACCATTGATGTATCCCTTAATCAATGGTTATTAATTTATACATTAGGAAAATTTTGATTTAATTAGAGAAAGAAATTATTAAGGCTTTATAAAGCTTCTTTTGAAAATCTATGCGTAACGTTCGTAAAAATTTTTTAATTTTTAATTGTCCACAAAAAAGTTATTTAAATTTTATATTTAAATAAAAAGGTAAGATGCAAAATAAATTAATCTTTTTATTCGATGGTGGTTGTCCATTATGTCTTAGAGAAACTAATTTCTTAAAAAGCAAA
>QCSX01000029.1 GCA_003209065.1 Prochlorococcus sp. AG-670-N10 | reverse complement strand
TTGGAACAATAACTATGTTTTTTACAAGCTTGATAGTACTTTTTGGTTTAAGCTATTTCCAGAAATATCCTTTTAATATAAATATTTTTACTATCGCTCTTATTTCTACAGTTCTTGAACAGTATAGTATTTTTGGGATAGATAATATTATTGTGCCCATTTCAGCAGCAGTTTTATTTAACTATTTAATCACAGGTTTATAAATTACAAAATTGAATCATATAAACTCGCCAGTAAATTTTTCGTCGTATCTATATTTATACAAGCGTCAGTAATGCTTCTTCCGTACTCAAGATCTTTTCTATTTGAAAGTTTTTGATTACCCTCTTTAAGATGACTTTCAAGCATAATTCCTAATATATTTTTTTCACCATTCCTAATTTGATTTGCAACATTTTTTAGAACTTCAGATTGCTTCCTAAAATCTTTATTAGAATTTCCATGACTACAGTCAATCATAACTTTGTAAGGAAGCTTATTTGATTTTAATTCAGAAGAAATACTTTTTACATGTTGATTTTCAAAATTAACTCCTTTAGAGCCTCCCCTTAAAACTATATGTCCATCTGGATTACCGGTTGTATTTACAATAGAAGCATAACCGTGATCATTAACACCTAAAAAATGATGAGATTTTGAAGCCGACTGCATCGCATTTATAGCTGTACTGAAAGAACCATCAGTACCATTCTTAAAACCGATAGGCATAGATAATCCTGAAGCCATTTCTCTATGAGTTTGACTTTCAGTTGTCCTTGCACCAATTGCTGTCCAGCTGATTAAATCAGCAATATATTGAGGAACAATAGGATCTAGCAACTCAGTCGCTGAAGGGATCCCGCTAGTTGCAAGATAAGAGAGTAAGGTCCTAGCTCTACGTAAACCTGTATTAATATCATATGAACCATCTAGATGCGGATCATTTATCAATCCTTTCCAACCGATTGTGGTTCTTGGTTTTTCAAAATATACTCTCATTACAATTTCTAATTTATCATTATAGATTTTTCTAAATTCCTGAATATATTCTGCATATTCTTTAGCAGCTTCAATATCGTGAATTGAGCATGGGCCTACTATAACTAAAAGCCTTTGATCATTGTTATGCAAAATATTTTGTATAGATTTTCTAGTATTGGAGACGGTATCAGCGGAGGTATAATCTAGAGGTATATCATTATGAAGTTTATTTGGAGGTATTAATGGACGTGTTTCAACGACATGCAAATCAGATGTTTTTTCTAAAGATTGATTATTTGATGAAGTCGTCATTAATTAAGAAATTTGAATATTAAAAAAAGCATTGATGAATACTCTCCTTATCAATATTAAAAATAACAATAGATTAGGCATTAAACCTCACAAATGAAGAAATTGGAAACATTGCTCAAAGATTATGCAGACCACTTAGCTGAAAGAGCAGCTCAAGGCATACCTCCATTACCTCTAAATGCAGAGCAGATAAATTGTGTTACACAATTATTAGAACGAGAAAATAATTCGGATAGTGACTACTTACTAGATTTACTTATAAATAGAGTTCCGCCAGGAGTTGATGAGGCAGCATATATAAAAGCAAGTTGGCTTACAGCTATTGTGAATGGAGAAAAACATTGCAAATTTATTAATCCCCAAAAAGCGATACAAATTCTTGGAACAATGATCGGAGGATATAACGTCAACTCGCTTATTGAGATACTCAAAAGTAAAAACAATTTACTTGCCAAAGAAGCAGCACAAGTTTTAAAGAATATTATTCTTGTTTACGATGCAGCGAATGATATTTTTGATTTATCTCAAAATAATGTTTATGCAAAAGAGGTTGTAAATAGTTGGGCGAATGCTGAATGGTTTACAACTAAACATTCTCTGCCAGAAGAAATTATATGTTTAGCATTCAAAATTGATGGGGAAACAAATACTGATGATTTATCTCCGGCAGTTCATGCTACAACCCGTCCTGATATACCACTACACTCATTGTCCATGCTTCAATTTAAGAAGCATGATGGACTAAAAACTCTTGATGATCTTAAAAAACAAAATATACAAATAGCTTATGTTGGAGATGTTGTTGGTACAGGAAGTTCAAGAAAATCTGCCATTAATTCTGTTATTTGGCATTTAGGCGAAAATATTCCATTTGTTCCTAATAAAAAAACTGGTGGGATAATTATAGGTAACAAAATAGCACCGATTTTCTATAATACCGCCCAAGATTCAGGCGCTCTTCCAATTGAAACTGATGTCTCTAAAATAAATACTGGTGATTTACTAAAAATATTGCCCTATGAAGGTGTTATTAAAAAAATAGATAAAATTTCAAATAGTGAATTAGTAATTAGTCGTTTCAACCTAAACCCATCAACACTTACGGATGAAATTCAAGCTGGTGGAAGAATAAATCTTATGATTGGGAGATCTCTCACCGACAAAATCAGAAAAAAACTTGAATTAGAACCTAGTGAAATATTTATACGTCCAAATAGTCCAAAAGAAACAAATACTGGATTTACGCAAGCACAAAAAATAGTAGGTAAAGCATGCGGACTAAAAGGAGTTCTTCCTGGAATGACATGTGAGCCAATTATGACAACTGTTGGTAGCCAAGATACTACTGGCCCAATGACTAGAGATGAACTTAAAGAGCTAGCTTGTTTAGGTTTTACTGCAGATTTAGTAATGCAAAGTTTTTGTCATACTGCCGCATATCCTAAACCTGTTGATTTAGTTACTCATCAAGAATTACCTGATTTTATATCACAAAGAGGTGGTGTAGCTCTTAAGCCTGGAGACGGCATCATCCATAGTTGGCTTAATAGAATGCTGCTACCTGACACTGTAGGAACAGGTGGCGATAGTCATACAAGATTCCCTCTTGGAATTTCCTTCCCAGGAGGCTCAGGTATTGTTGCTTTTGCTGCAGCAATAGGATCAATGCCATTAAATATGCCACAATCAGTATTAGTAAAATTTACAGGAAGTTTACTGCCAGGAATAACGCTACGAGATCTTGTAAATGCAATTCCACTCTTTGCAATAAAAAAAGGTCTATTAACCGTTGCCAAAGAAAATAAACAAAATATATTTAACGGGAAAATTATGGAAATAGAAGGTTTACCTGATTTAAAACTTGAACAAGCATTTGAGTTAACTGATGCCACAGCTGAACGCTCATGCGCTGGAAGCACAATACTCTTATCACATAATACTGTAGAAGAATATTTAAAAAGTAACATTTGCCTTTTGGAGAAAATGATCGAGAGTAAATATGAAGATGCAAAATCCATCTCAAGAAGAATCATTGATATGAAAAAATGGTTAAATAAACCTGAATTAATTCAGCCAGATGAAAACGCTGCTTATGAAGAAATAATAGAAATTGACTTAGCGAAAGTGACACAACCAATTGTTGCTTGCCCAAATGATCCAGATAATGTTAAAGAAATTAAAGACGTTGAAAATACAAAGATTGATGAAGTATTTATAGGATCCTGTATGACTAATATCGGTCACTATAGAGCTGCTGCTAAAGTTCTTGAAGGCATTGAAAAATTAAATGCCAAGCTTTGGATTTGTCCTCCAACAAAAATGGATGAAGAAAGGCTAAAAGCAGAAGGATACTATAAAATATTTGAAGATTGTGGAGCAAGGTTAGAATTACCAGGTTGTTCATTATGCATGGGTAATCAAGCAAGAGTAGATGAAGGTTCTATTGTATTCTCAACCAGCACAAGAAATTTTGATAATAGACTTGGCAAAAATGCTCAAGTATTTTTAGGAAGTGCTGAATTGGCATCAGTTTGTGCTCTTCTAGGAAAAATACCTACAGTTAATGAGTATCAAGATATTACTAAAAACAAAATCAATCCATACTCTAATGAACTTTATCGTTATCTTCAATTTGACGAAATGAAAAATTTTAGTTTGTCAAAATGATTATGAACTATGCAAAAACTAATAAAAGAAAAATTTCAAAAAACCAGTACTAACTCTTCTCGAAGCATTAAAAAATTACTTAAACAAAGATCTTTTGTTGTTGTCATATCAATTCTTTTAACAGGTTTAGGAGCATCAATAACTAGTATTTCTTTTAAAACCGGAATTTATTTTATCAATAATTGGAGATTAGAACTTTTAAATCATTTTCCATCCATTGCAGTTTTACCAGTGTTTGGCGCCATTGGTGGAGCTATCGCAGGATTGTTAATTAAAAATATTGCTCCAGCAGCTAAAGGTTCAGGTGTAAGCCAAATCATGGGATTTTTGAGACATAAAAAAGTACCCATGAATCTGAAGGTTGGATTAGTGAAATTAATATCTGGAATTATTGCAATTGGAAGTGGGTTCCCTTTAGGTCCTGAAGGCCCATCAGTTCAAATGGGGGGATCAGTTGCATGGCAAATGGCAAGATGGCTAAAAGCTCCTCTAGCATTTAGAAGGGTGATAGTTGCTGCAGGAGGTGGTGCTGGTATAGCTGCAGTATTTAGTGCTCCATTGGGTGGTTTTATTTACGCAATTGAAGAATTATTAAATTCTGCAAGGCCAGTAATCTTATTATTAGTTGTAATTACAACTTTTATAGCTGATTCATCTGCAGACATTATTCAAGCCTTGGGTTTAGATCCAAAAGCCGGAGGTTTTGATTTCAATCTAGGCTTTTTAATCCAAAAAGAATATGATCCATCTGTTTTTTTCTTGCCTATAGATTTTATTTATCTTGTGTTGCTTGGAATAATTATCGGATTATTCGCAGAACTTTATAGTAAATATGTTCTTGTTATGCAAAAGCTTGGAAAAAAATGGTATAAAAATAAATTTGTTTTGAAAATGAGTATTTGTGGCCTTTTACTTGGAAGCATTTATTCTTTTTTACCTAGTTCTTTCCATAATTTAGATGAATTACAAAAAATAATAGTCGAAAAGAATACGAGTATTGAAATAGCGTTTTTAGCTTTAATTATACTTTTTATAACTACAGGATTAGCTGCCGCATCAGGAGCACCGGGCGGCTTATTCTATCCCATGCTTACTTTGGGAGGAGCTATTGGATTAATAATGGGAAGCTGGGTAGAAATTGCGACAGGTCATGCCCCAAGTACATATATATTTGCTGGTATGGGAGCATTCGTCGCAGGATGTTCTAGAACACCAATAACGGCAATGTTCTTGGCTTTTGCGTTAACAAAAAATTTATTAATAATGAAACCTGTTCTTATTAGTTGTATTACAAGTTTTTTAGTAGCACGAGCTTTTCATGAAGAATCAATTTATGAAAGGCAAATTCAGATTGAATTGACAGAGTAAAAGTTTCTTTTCAGTCGAAAACAGCAGTTTTACTTTCGTATACAAAAATCTGATGATTTAAATGTAATCGTACTGCCCTTGCAAGAGCTATTCTCTCGATGTCTCGTCCTTTTCTAATCAAATCACCAACCTCATCTCTATGACTAACATTAACGGTGCATTGCTCTATTATTGGGCCCTCATCTAAATCTTGTGTCACATAATGAGCAGTTGCTCCTATCAATTTAACTCCCCTCTTCCATGCTCTATGATAAGGTTGTGCTCCTTTAAAAGCAGGCAAAAAAGAATGATGTATATTAATTATTGAAGAATATTTTTCCAAAAAAGACTCACTCAAAATTTGCATATATTTAGCTAATACAACTAGTTTAATATTAAAATCTTTTAACAAATTTAAAATCTGATTTTCTACAGTCGATTTAGAGTAATTTAGAGTATCAATATAAATAAATTGAGCATCAAAATCTCTAGCGATATTTTCTAGATCTGGATGGTTAGAAATGATTAATGGTACATTCATTTTTAATTCACCATTTCTTACTCGCCAAAGCAAATCTATTAAACAGTGGTTTTGCTTACTTACAAAAATAGCAACATTTGGGATCTCATCTGAATAATTAATATTAAATTGGCCATTTAAGTCAAATGCAATTTTTTCAAATTGCTCATAGATTTCAACTTTTTTAATTGGAAAATCATTTATATTCCATTCAATTCTACTCAAAAACAATCCTGCATCTTGATCGGTATGATGATCTGAATGCTTTATGTTACCGCCATAATTAGATATCCAACTAGTTAGTTGACTAACTAGTCCAGGACGATCAGGACAAACAGTTCTAAATATAATTGATGGTTTTTCCAAATAATCTAAGTATTTAATTTTTTAGGTAATTTCTTATAATATATCAATGAAAGAATCAAAAAAACATTTTAAAAAGTCTCATATATTAATTATAGGTTCAGGAATTATAGGAAAATTTAACGCATTAGAGCTTTCTGAACAAGGTTTTCAAATAACTATTGCAGATCCACAAAAAAGTAAAAATAGTAGCAGTGCGGCATTAGGTCTCTTAATAAGTCATATGTATCAAAAAAATAAAGGTAGAAGTTGGGAACTTAGAAAAAAAAGTAATGATTTATGGCCTAAATGGATAAAATTCCTACAACAATACGATAAAAATTTAAAGATAGAAAAACCATTAATCCAACTAACAACAGACAAAGCAAAATTTGAAAAACTAAGTAAGTTTATTTCACATCATCCAATGCGTGGTTTAAGTGTTTTAGAACAGAATTCCACGATTATTCAAAACATTAATAAAATATTTAACATAGATAACCTGAAAGGAATCATCTCTTATCAAGATGGCAGAATAGATCCTATTTCATTACTAAATACCTTAAATATTTACCTTAAAACTAAAAATATAAATTGTATAAATGAAGAAATTATAAAAATAGAAAAATTAAATAATCAATGGATTGCTACGTGCAGGAATACACTTGAAATTAAAAGTGATGTAATTATTTTATGTAACTCACTTGATGCTAATAAATTAATTAACGTGAATAGTAATAACATAAAACTAAAACCTGTTTTAGGACAGGCCATAGAAATTTCCATCAATGAAAAAGAAATTAATTTACTATCTCTTCCTAAACATTTCAGCATTAATGGTAAAAATTTTCTTCGAACAAATGACAACAAGATAATTATTGGATCTACCGACGAATATGACATTAAGCCAAAAGAAAATACATTTGAAGAACTTACAGATTTCCTGGAAAATAAACCTCAGTGGATAAATAAAAATAATGTTACTAATAAATGGTTTGGTATAAGGTCTCGCCCTGAAGGTGAACCATCACCAATATTAAAAAGTTTAGAAAAAGGGTTAATTTTGTGTACCGGTTTTTATAAAAATGGAATATTACTTGCCCCTGCTTGCTCTAATTGGATATCAAATGAGATTGAAAAGCATCTTTTTTAATCTTTTGTCTCTGTAAAATCAGCGTCGATAACATCATCATCACTACCTTTTTCGTTAGATTCATTTGAATCTGGACTACCTGGTGCTGGAGGCTGGTTACCAGGCTGTTGATATACAGAAGAACCTATTGCGTAAAGTTCTTGTTGTAGTTCTTCTAACAATTTCTTCATAGATTCATAATCTTCTTTTGATGTTGCTTCTTTTAATGCTTTACTTTTTTCTTCTACTTTAGTTTTGGCAGCAGCATCAACTTTATCACCTAGTTCTCCTAACTGTTTTTCTGTTTGATAAACAAGAGTTTCAGCTTGATTCTTTAAGTCAATTTTCTCTCTTTTTTCTTTATCGACAGAAGCATTTGATTCTGCATCTTTAACCATTTTATCAACCTCATTATCTGAGAGGGTTGAGGCACCTGTTATGGAAATAGATTGTTCCTTACCACTTCCTTTATCTTTCGCAGTAACACTTAAAATTCCATTTGCGTCAATATCAAATGTTACTTCAATTTGCGGAACACCTCTTGGAGCAGAGGGAATACCATCAAGTCTAAAGGTTCCTAAACTTTTATTATCTGAAGCCATTTCTCTCTCCCCCTGTAAAACGTGAATTTCTACATTAGTTTGACCATCAACAGCAGTTGAATAAGTCTCGGCTTTCTTTGTTGGCACTGTTGTATTTCGAGTAATCATTTTTGTCATTACTCCTCCCAATGTCTCTACACCAAGAGACAATGGGGTAACGTCTAACAACAGTATATCTTTAACTTCACCTGCTAAAACTCCTCCTTGAATAGCTGCACCTACAGCTACAACCTCATCTGGGTTTACAGTTTGATTAGGATCTTTACCAGTCACCCTCTTAACTAACTCTTGAACAGCAGGCATCCTAGTTGAACCACCAACCATTACTATTTCATCAATTTCTCCTGTTGAAAGTTTTGCATCCTTAAGAGCTTGTTCTACAGGAACTCTACATCTATCAATTAATTTAGAAGCAAGCTCTTCAAAATTAGCTCTAGTCAAATTTAAATCAAGATGTTTAGGGCCTTCTGGAGTAGCAGTTATGAAAGGTAAGTTAATTTCGCTTTGGGTGGCGTTTGAAAGCTCAATTTTCGCCTTTTCAGCGGCTTCAGTAAGACGTTGCAAAGCTTGTTTATCCTGCCTTAAATCAATCCCTTCATTACTTTTAAAAATGCTTGCTAAATGATCAACAATACATCTATCAAAATCATCACCTCCCAAATGAGTATCTCCAGAAGTTGATAGAACTTCAAAAACGCCATCTCCAACTTCTAATACTGAAACATCAAAAGTTCCACCACCTAAATCAAAAACAAGTATTCTTTCATTACTTTTTTTGTCTAGACCATAAGCTAAAGCAGCAGCTGTTGGCTCATTAATTATCCTTAAAACTTCAAGCCCTGCTATTTTGCCTGCATCTTTTGTAGCCTGTCTTTGAGAATCATTAAAATAAGCAGGGACTGTTATAACAGCTTGAGTAATATTTTCTCCTAAATATTTACCTGCATCTTCAGAAAGTTTTCTTAAAACCTGAGCACTAACCTCTTCAGGAGAAAATTGTTTATCTAAAACTGGACATTTTAACTTAACATTAGAACCAGCCTTTTCAATACCATAACTAACATCTTTTGATTCCTCATTAACCTCATCGACTCTTCTACCAACGAAACGCTTAGCCGAGTAAAAAGTATTTTCAGGATTCATAACAGCTTGTCGTTTTGCAATCTGCCCAACGAGCTGATCTTGATTTTTTGTATATGCAACAACAGATGGTGTTGTTCTGAAACCCTCCGCATTTGCTATTACAGTGGGTTTACCACCTTCCATAACAGCAACACAACTATTAGTTGTTCCTAAATCGATTCCAACAACCTTCCCCATGGGTAGTCCCTTTATTTAATATTCTCCATAATCGGTCATTGACGACATTATTGTTACTCTGAAACGAGGTGTGGTTCCCGAACAGATCACAATTTTTCTGCAAAATTTCTCTTAATAATGATTACAAGTAAAACATCATTTCTTGCTTTAATTGGAAATCCAGTAAGTCATTCTTTATCTCCAATTATGCAAAATGCAGCTATTCAATATTTGGGCCTGGATTTAATATATATAGCTATTCCTTGTAAAAATGAAGACTTAGAAATAGTTGTTCATTCTTTAAAAAAAATGAATTGTAAAGGCCTGAATATTACAATTCCTTTTAAACAAAAAGTATTTGATATTTGTAGTGAAATATCTCCAGTTGCAAAAAAAGTAAAAGCTATAAATACCCTTAAATTGACTGATGATAAAGATTGGATTGGAACAAATACTGATATTGATGGATTTATCTATCCTTTGAAAAACCTAAATTTAGCAAAAAAGAGTTCATTAATTTTAGGCTCTGGAGGAGCAGCAAGATCAGTAATCCAAGGTCTAATAGAATTAAAATTTTCAAAAATTACCATCCTTTCACGAAAAATAAATTCCTTAAATGAATTAATTTCAAATTTTAAAAATGACATAGACATAGAGGGTTTCTTAAGTACTAATACGGAAATTGATAATATAATTCAAGAGACTGACTTAATAATCAATACAACTCCAGTAGGAATGAGCAATACCAGAAATAACGATGAGATACCATTTGGTCAAAGTTTTTGGGATTCCATAAATTCCAAGACAATTGTTTATGACCTAATTTACAATCCTTCTCCTACTCCGTTCTTGAAATTTTGCGATAAAAAAGGATGCATGACTATAGATGGCACTCAAATGCTAATTGCTCAAGGAGCAAAATCATTATCATTCTGGACAAACGGATTAGAAGTACCTTTTGAGGTGATGCATGATGCATTAAAAGAATATCTTTAATCAAATAAATAAATGCTATTTATAAAGAATTTGACCTTGATAATGTATCGTAAATAATGAACAGACGCTCATTAAGCAAATTCTGAGCCAAAGACCTTGTCTGAAAATTATGACTGATCAAATTTATTACGAAACAATGTACATTCTTCGTCCCGATATAGCGGAGGATGAAGTAACTAATCACATAGATAAATATAATAAACTTCTTGAGGAATCAGGAGGTAAAATCCTCGATAGTCAGATGAGAGGTAAAAGAAGATTAGCTTATCAAATAACAAAACATAAAGAAGGTATTTATGTGCAATTAAGTCATCAAGGTGATGGCCAACACATTTTCAAGATCGAAAAAGCGATGCGTTTAAGTGAAGATGTTATTAGATATTTGACAGTAAAACAAGAAGGGCCTTTACCTACGCCAAGATCTTCAAATAAAGGATCTAATCAATCAGAAAAAAAAGAAATTGAGAATATTGACTCAACCAATAAATCAGAATCTAAAGAAGAGGAAGCTAATGATAAAAAAACAGCAACTTCTGTATCTCAATCATCTCAAGTTAAGGAGCCTCAAGAGTCTTAAATCATAATTATTGATTTTTTGAATTTAATTCTGCCCATATTTTATTAGACATCCCCCACATATAAATAAATCCTTCTGCTTGCTTGTGATTAAAAATATCATCTTTACTATAAGTTGCTAGATCTTCCCTGTATAGAGAGTTATTTTCAGAAGAACGACCAATTACTATTGCATTTCCTTTATGTAATCTTATTTTCACCCTTCCACTTACAGACGATTGAGTTGAATCAATAAAATCATCTAATGCTTGCTTGAGGGGACCGAACCAAAATCCCTGATAAACTAATTGACCCCATTTTTTTTCAACTAAGTTTTTAAAATCTAATACGTCTGGATTTAATGTTATGCTTTCTAATTCTTTGTGAGCTTTTATAAGAAGTAAAAGGCCAGGCGTCTCATAGATTTCTCTACTCTTAATACCAACAACTCTATCTTCTATCATATCTATTCTTCCAAATCCGTGTTCTCCTGCTAAGGAATTAGCCTTTTGAATAATCTCTACAGGGCTTAAAAATTCATTTCCTATTGCAATAGGAAATCCATTTCGAAATACAATTTCTATATCTTTTGGAGTATTTGGTGCGTCATTAATAGATGAAGTCATAGCAAAAACATCTTCTTTTGGCTCTTGCATTGGATCTTCCAATAAACCAGCTTCAATACTACGACCAAGAAGATTTACGTCAATCGAATAAGGTGATTTCTTAGAAACAGGAGCAGGAATTCCGAATTTTTCTCCATATAAAATGGCTTCTTCTCTACTCATCTTCCATTCTCTAGCAGGTGTAATTATCTGTAAGTCAGGTCCTAAAGCATGAATAGCTAAGTCAAATCTAACTTGATCATTTCCTTTTCCTGTACAACCATGCGCCACTGCATTAGCATTTAATTCTCTTGCCAAATTTACTAGATTTTCAGCTATCAAGGGTCTGGCCAAGGCGGTTGATAAAGGATACTTTTCTCCATAAAGTGCATTCGCTCTGATAGCAGGAAAAGCATACTTTTCTACAAAATTATCTACTAAATTACCGATCACACATTTTGTAGCACCTGAGTTTAAGGCTTTTTGTCTAACACTTTCTAAGTCATCTCCTTGGCCAAGATCAGCAACAAAAGTAACAACTTCTGAAATTCCATATTCATTCTTTAAATATGGAATGCAGACACTAGTATCAACCCCTCCAGAATAGGCAAGAACGACTTTTTTTACCTGCTGCATTAAACTTTACCTCCAGTGAAGAAAGCTGAAATCTTAATTGCTTTCAGCTTTCAAAATCTTATTAAAAACTAATAGTATTGTAACTAAAAGTGCTGGACCAAAAACTAGTAAAAGTACAAGATAATTATTAATTAATAAAACATCGGGCTTTAAGAAGCCGTAGTATTTAAAAAAAATAGCTAACAATACAGAAATTGGCCAAATTAAAAAATATTTTAAATTTTCTTTATCAAACAAAATTTTTCAAGTGCATGTTTATGTATTATGGTATATAAGTGAAGATTTTTTTTAAATGGATTCTAATAAACTCAAAATAAGGTTAAATGAAATTGCTGAAGTAAATCCAGCCTTAACTTGCTATCACAGAGAAGATCCTGCCCCTGTATTGCCATTAAGAGAAGAACCTGATTTACTATCTTGGTTAGAAGAAACAGGTAGACTTGTAAGCGAGAAAGATGGAGATTCTCAAGAAATAAGTACAATTGAAGAAGAGGAACTTTCAGCTTTAATGGGAGAAAAAGAAGATTATAAAACCGAAGAAGATTCTTCAAATGATGATTGGGAAGACTAAATCATTAACCTTTAAATCATTATTCTTTTTAATTTTAATTTCTTTAATAGTAAATTCTTACATTTTCAATAATTTACTTATAATAAACGTTTTTCTATTATTTAGTTTAATTTC
>QCSX01000028.1 GCA_003209065.1 Prochlorococcus sp. AG-670-N10 | reverse complement strand
TCTATAGCCTTTTCAATTTTTAAATTTTCTTTTATAACATCTTTTGCTTCCTTATATCCAATCGTTTCTAGCAAAGGTAAATTTGATCCATATTGATTCATGATATATTTAGTCTCTTCTATAATTCCAAACTCAAACATATGTTTTGTTCTTTCAAAAATCCGTTCTTTTAAATCTTCTCTATTTATACCTAGTTCTAATATTTTCCATGGAGGAGGGTTTTGGAATTTTTGAGATGACATGGGTTCACCAGTTACATAAAAGACTTCTAATGCTCTTATTGTTCTAACTTTATCAGCGGAATTAATTTTTTTAGTTAAGACAGGATCACAAATTTTTAAAAGTTCCCAACATTTTGTTTGACCTAATTTTTCGAATTGTGACCTTAATGCTTTTTGAGGTGGGACATCTGGAGCAAAGAATCCCTTTATTATTGAATTCATATATAGTCCGCTTCCACCTACTAGAAAGGGAATTCTTTTTTGATTTAGTTCTCGATTTATTGATTTTGTAGCAACTTCTTGAAACTGTTTTGCATTTACTTGGCTAGAGGGTTCTGCAAGATCTATTAAGAAATGATTTATTGATTTTTGTTGTTCTTTAGTTGGCTTTGCTGTGCCTATATCCATAAATCTATAAAGTTGTCTTGAGTCGACATTATGTATATTGATATTAAAATATTTAGCAATGTGGATGCCTAGCTCAGTTTTGCCACTAGCAGTAGGACCTATTAAAACTATGACTAATGGTTTTGGCGGAGACATATGTAATTTTTTGAAAGAAATATTCGATTCATAATGATTAAAGTGATTAAATTTTGCATTTACTTCAAGCCTTTCTCTTACACCAATGGTAAATTTAATGAAACCCCTTTTAAAAATAACATTTTAAAAGTATTATTATTTATTTTTTATATTAAATGAGTGAGGAAAAAAGATCTAATAAAATCTCCAATGATTATGGTGCTGATCAGATTCAGGTTTTAGAGGGTTTAGAACCTGTTCGTAAGCGACCTGGGATGTATATTGGTTCAACTGGTCCAAGAGGGTTACACCATCTAGTATATGAAGTTGTAGATAATTCTGTAGATGAAGCACTCGCGGGTCATTGTGATCTTATTGAGATAGTTCTTAAAGAAGATGGATCAGCTTTGATTTCAGATAATGGAAGAGGCATTCCTACAGACATACATCCAAGAACAGGCAAAAGTGCTCTGGAAACTGTTCTTACTGTTCTTCATGCAGGGGGTAAATTCGGAAGTGGAGGATATAAAGTTTCAGGTGGATTACATGGTGTTGGAATATCTGTTGTTAACGCTCTAAGTGAGTGGGTGAATGTAACTGTTCTTAGAGAGGGAAGTGAGTTTAATCAAAGATTTGAAAAAGGAATTGCAAAGGGTGAATTAAAATCCCAAAAACAGCAAAATAAATCAGTAAGAAAAGGTACAACAATTTGTTTTAAGCCAGATACAACTATATTTACTGATGGTATTGAATTTGATTATGCTCTTTTATCTTCAAGATTAAGAGAATTGGCTTATCTTAATGGAGGAGTCAAAATTATATTTAGAGATGAGCGACAACAATTATCGGATGGTTCTTTCAAAGAAGAAATTTATTTATATGACGGTGGTATTAAAGAATATGTTCAATATATAAATAAAGAAAAGGAATCTATTCATTCTGATGTTATTTATGTCGATTCGCAAAAAGATAATGTATACGTAGAGGCAGCTTTGCAATGGTGCTCAGATGTTTATTCAGATAATATTTTAGGATTTGCAAATAATATCAGAACAATTGATGGAGGAACTCACATAGATGGTTTAAAAACAGTATTGACTAGAACTTTTAATGCCATTGCGAAAAAAAGAGGTAAAAGAAAAGAAGTTGATAAAAATTTATCTGGAGAAAATATTAGAGAAGGTTTGACGGTCGTATTATCTGTAAAAGTTCCAGAGCCAGAATTCGAAGGACAAACTAAGACAAAATTGGGAAATACTGAAGTAAGAGGAATTGTTGATTCGCTTATTGGAGAATCTTTAGTAAAATATATGGAATTTAATCCTAGTGTTTTTGATTTAATTTTAGAAAAAGCAATTCAATCTTTTAATGCAGCAGAAGCAGCGAAACGAGCAAGGGATTTGGTAAGGAGAAAAAGTGTTTTGGAGAGTTCAACTTTGCCGGGTAAATTGGCAGATTGCAGCTCAAGAGATCCTTCAGACGCTGAGATTTATATAGTAGAGGGTGATTCTGCTGGAGGTTCAGCTAAGCAAGGAAGAGACAGAAGATTCCAGGCAATCTTACCTTTGAGAGGGAAAATATTAAATATTGAAAAAACAGATGATGCAAAAATATACAAAAATACAGAAATTCAATCTCTAATCACTGCTTTGGGATTGGGTATCAAGGGTGAAGAGTTTAATATTAATTCTTTAAGGTATCATCGAGTTGTAATTATGACTGATGCAGACGTGGATGGGGCTCATATTAGAACATTACTATTAACCTTCTTTTATAGATATCAAAGGGATCTTGTTGAAAAGGGTTTCATATATATTGCATGTCCCCCTTTATACAAAGTGGAAAGAGGTAAAAATCATAAATATTGTTATAACGAAGCTCAATTGAAGAAAACAATAGAGGACTTTGGAGAAAAAGCTAATTATAATATTCAACGATTTAAAGGTTTAGGTGAAATGATGCCTAAACAATTATGGGATACAACTATGAATCCTCAGACGAGAATGATGAAAAGAGTAGAAATAGAAGATGCTTTAGAAGCAGATAGAATTTTCAATATTTTGATGGGGGACAAAGTTGCACCAAGAAGAGAATTTATTGAAACTCATAGTGCCAATTTAGATATGGCGACATTAGATATATGATGAAACATTTGATAAAAAATATTTGTTTAATTGGGTTTGCTCTGATTGGCCCAATAACACTACCTGCAGGAGGAATACAAAGGAATTTGAATGAATACAAAATTCTCAATAATTCAAAAGAAATAATATTAAATGCAAATTGTTCACTTTATACCTTTCCTAAAACTAAAGCTAAAAAATTAATGGTTCTTACTTCTGGTTCCTCATTATCAATCTTGCGCAAATGGGTAGTCAATGAAAGTGATATTTGGGCAAGAGTAGAATTAGCAACAAATAGATTTATTGAGCATCCCAATAGAGTTACTAAGGGTTGGATTAAAATGTAGAGTTTGGATATAAATACTTTTATCCATATTTTTGTAGGAAGTACTTTTGGGCTAACTTTAAGATTGTTAGTTAAATACAGTTTTAAAAGAAAAACAGTATTTTATTTTGATAACTCCCTAACAGTAAATGTTTTATCTTCGTTATTTTTAGGTTTTTTTATAGCATTAAATTCAACTAATAATAATTTATTATTATTAGTTAATATTGGTTTTTTAGGTTGTTTAAGTACTTTTTCATCTTTTATATATCAATTATTTAATTTAATTCATAAAAGAAAATATTTAAATTCAATTCTTTTTTATATTGAAGTTTTAGTTTTATCATTTTTATTTTTTTGTTTAGGGTATTTTGTTACCTTAATTTTTAAACATTGAATAAAAAATTTTTTATAAAAATATTATTAGTTGGATACTTAGCAACGTTTTTAAGGTTCTATTTAAATAATATTTTACTGGTATCTATTATCGGTTCTTTCTTTTATGGTTTTGTTGTTTCAAGAACAATAAGTAAGTCAAAAAGAGAAATCTTATTAACTGGCTTTTGTTCTTGTTTTACCTCTTTTAGTGGTTTTGTTCATTTCCTATATGAAATTATTATTCAGGGTTACTTTCTAAAATTATTTATTTATTTAAATTTAATCATAATTTTAAATTTAATAATAATGTATATAGGTTTTTTACTAAGTAGAAAAATGACTTAATTTTTATATAATGCTAATGTTACCTCGATTTAGAGCGATATCATGGAAGAAAATAATAATCTCGACGTAATTACTTCCTTAACTTCAGATGTAAATACTCGTGGAAAGATTACAGTTCAACTAGAAGAATTACTTGTTGCAGGAAATTATGATGAAGCAAAATTATTACTCGAACCTTCCCAACCTGTTGATATCGCTGATGCAATTGGAAGCCTTCCTTTAATACTCCAGGCGCTTGCATTTAGATTATTAAAAAAAAATGAAGCAATTGAAGTTTATGAATACTTAGATCCAATTGTTCAGCAAACTTTACTAGATAGACTTCGATCAGGAGAAGTGTTGGAAATTGTTGAAAAAATGTCTCCTGATGATAGGGTTCAACTTTTTGATGAGTTACCCGCAAAAGTTGTAAGAAAATTTCTATCAGCATTAAGTCCTGGTGAAAGAAAAGTAACAGCAGAATTATTAGGATATGAACCTGAAACTGCAGGTAGATTAATGACTACTGAATTTATAGATTTAAAGGAAATGCAAACTGCTGAAGAAGCTTTATCTCTAGTAAGAAAAAGGGCTCCATTTACAGAAACAATTTATAGCTTATACGTAACAGATAAGGAAAGACACTTGACTGGAATTTTATCTTTAAGAGATCTTGTTACGGCAGAACCTAGTCGGCCTATTGGTGATGTGATGACAAAAGATGTCGTCAATATTTCTACTAATACTAACCAAGAGGATGTAGCTAGAGCTATTCAAAGATATGATTTTTTAGCTCTTCCAGTTGTTGATAAAGAAAAAAGACTAGTAGGAATTGTTACTGTTGATGACTTGATCGATGTTATTGAACAAGAAGCCACTCGAGATATTTATGCTGCAGGGGCTGTACAGCCTGGTGATGAGGATGATTATTTTCAAAGTAGTTTATTTACAATTGCTCGAAGAAGAATTTTATGGCTTTTAATTTTAGTTTTCGCTAATGGATTAACTACAAAAGTTATTGCTATGAATGATCAGATTTTAAAAGAAATAGTATTATTAGCTGCTTTTATTCCGTTGCTCATTGGTACTGGGGGGAATGTTGGCGCTCAAAGTTCAACAGTTGTTATAAGAGGTTTAAGTACACAAAAATTAAAATCATTAGGTGCATTTAAGGCAGTAATAAAAGAAGCAATAACAGGAGCGCTATTAGGGATTTTAATGATGTTAGTAGTTTTCCCTTTTGCTTGGTGGCAAGGTCAGGGGCCTTTAATAGCATCAGCAGTAGGAATAAGTTTAATATCAATAACAACTTTGGCGGCAACTGCGGGAGCTATTCTTCCTTTACTTTTTGACAGGATGGGTTTAGATCCTGCTCTAATGTCTTCCCCCTTTATTACCACCGTGACAGACATAGCTGGCGTGTTTATTTATCTGAGCACTGCAAATTGGCTTCTTAATTCCTCGATTTTATAGAAATCACTAGGTATTTATTCTCATTTTTGTAAAATTGTGGATTTTTTTGTTTAACTTTACATTTCTTAATGGTATTGTTTACAAAACAACATTAACTTTTATGTCACCCGAAACATTAGTTGAGAATAAATTAGCTACTATTACAACCTTAAAATCTAGTAACGATGTAGATTTGGTAAGGTCATATCTGAGAGATATTGGAAGAGTTCCACTATTATCACATGAACAAGAAATAACATTAGGAAGACAAGTTCAAGAATATATGCAAGTTGAGAGAGCCGAACTTGAAATAATAGAGTTGACAGATAATAAGCCTACAACTGAAGAATTAGCCGCAAAATTAGGTTTAACTACATCACAAATTAAAAAAAGACTCAGAGCTGGACAACGTGCTAAAGAAAGAATGGTTGCAGCCAATCTGAGACTAGTAGTTAGTGTTGCAAAAAAATATACTAAAAGAAATATGGAACTTCTTGATTTAATTCAGGAAGGAACAATTGGATTGGTAAGAGGGGTAGAAAAGTTTGATCCTGCAAGAGGATATAAATTTTCAACTTATGCGTATTGGTGGATAAGGCAAGGTATTACTAGAGCAATTGCAGAAAAAAGTAGAGCTATTAGATTGCCTATTCACATAACCGAAATGCTTAATAAGTTAAAAAAAGGACAAAGAGAGTTGAGTCAAGAAATGTCAAGAACACCTACAATCAGTGAGCTTGCGAAATATGTTGAATTACCAGAAGATGATGTTAAAGATTTAATGTGCAAAGCTGGACAACCAGTCAGTCTCGAAACCAAAGTTGGTGATGGTGAAGATACAGTCTTACTAGATTTATTAGCTGGAGGAGAGGATTTGCCTGATGAACAAATTGAGATGGACTGCATGAGAGGTGATTTACATTCACTCCTTCATCAGTTACCTGACCTTCAATGTAGAGTATTAAGAATGAGATATGGAATGGATGGAGATGAACCAATGTCTCTAACAGGTATTGGTCGTGTTTTAGGAATTAGTAGAGATAGAGTAAGAAATTTAGAAAGAGATGGTTTGAGAGGCTTACGTAGATTAAGCGAGAATGTAGAAGCCTATTTCGTTTCTTGAATAAATCTATTTATTAAATTATTAGTTTCCTCAGGATTTTCATCATGAGGACAATGTCCGACTTCTTTAATAACATCGAGTCTTTTTATATTTTTAAAGTTATTTTTCCAAGATCTTGCTTCGTCCAAGGATTCCCAAGGATCTTTTTCTCCCCAAATCAACTGAATTGGAACATATATTTTATCAAATAGATCTGTTGCAAGATAGTCATCAAATAAATTAATAAATCCACGAAATGCTTCTTTTGAATTTCTTCTTTGAGAAGGGTGATATAAAATTTCTATTAATTCATCATCAATATTTTTTCCTGAGGGATATGCTTTTTTAAGTATTTTTTTAATTACTTCTGGGTTAGCAGCTCTTTCAAAAAGGGTGTTACTAATAATTCTTTTACTCACTAATGTTTTTATTACTGGACGTAGTAAATTCATTAATATATCGCTTCTCTTGAGTCTTTTATCGTCCATTGTTCTTTGTGCACAATCAATCAAAATAAGGCCATTACAATTTTCTTTAAGAATTTCAGCAGCTTTTAAAGATACAATTCCACCGATTGAGTTGCCTACTAGATAAACAGGAGATTTAATAATCTCATTACAAAAAGTAGCTATCTGACTCCCCCATAAGTCAAAGGAATATTTAACATGATCTTCTCTGTGAGATTCATAATCTAATAAAGCTCCAGGCTGGCTACTTTCGCCAAAGCCTAGTAGATCAATTGAATAACAATTATAAATATTTCCGAGAAAATCTTGATTATGTCTCCAATGTCGTTTTGATGCTCCGAAACCATGAATTAATAAAATATTTAAATCATTTTTATTAGATGATAGTTTTGACGAAGACCATGATATATCCCAATCTTTCCATTTCCAATTTTCAGATTTTTTAAAAGGCATTAGAAAAAAATATTAATTAAACTTTAATTCAAAAAAAAATTATTCGTTTTTAGTTAATTATTCTTAGTTTAGAAGAATTTTTTAGCAAATGAAAAAAACAAAGGTTGTTTGTATTGGAGAAGCTTTAATAGATAGAATTAAGAATAAATCGGATCAAGAATTTACAGATTTCTTAGGAGGGGCTCCTGCAAATGTAGCTTTCGCATTAACAAAATTAAAAATAGATGCAGCTTTTATTGGACGTTTAGGCAGTGATGAATTTGGTAAGAAATTTATTGAACAATTTAAAGAATTAGAGGTAGATATAAATTTTTTGCAATTGGATGAGAACCTTCCTACTCGTATAGTTAAAGTAAACAGAGATAATTCTGGAGAGCGATATTTTTCTGGTTTTGATACAAGAGTAAATACAGTTTTTGCTGATGAAGTGCTTGATAGGAACGAAATCAAAAAAGATATTAAAAGTCTGGAAAAACTCTTTTTAAAAACAAAATATTTTGTTTGTGGAACGATTATATTATCGTCTTCAATCTCCGCTGAGTCTATTTACTTTTTATTAAATATAGCTAATAAATTTGATGTGAAGATAATAATTGATGTGAACTGGAGACAGGTTTTCTGGGATTTTGCAACTTCTTCATCAGAAACCAGTAAAAAGGAGAGAGTTGATTTAATTAGGAATTTTTTGAATTATGCTCATATTTTAAAGTTGGCCAAAGAGGAAGCAATTTTATTTTTTGAAAATGAAAATCCTTTGAAAATATCTAAAACAATGTTAAATCGACCTGATGTAATAATCACGGATGGAGCAAATCCCATCATATGGTTTATCAATGGTGTGCAAGGAACAACCAAAGTGATTAATTCATCCAAAATTATTGATACAACTGGTGCTGGTGATGCTTTCTTAGCTGGATTGATTTCACAATTACTTTTGTTTGATTATCCTACAAATGAATCGGAAATACAAAATTGTGTGAGATTTGCAAGTGTTTGTGGTTTACTCACTTGTCTAGGTGAAGGTGCGATTGAACAACAACCAGATCATTCAAAGGTTAATAAATTTTTCGGATCCCAGATTTTATAATTTCTCCCAAAATTTGTAGCGTAACTTATTTCTATTTTCCAGAAATTATTCAAAACTGGCTTTATTAATTCTGGCCATTCAATAACCATTATGGCTTCATTTTGTATAGCCTCTTCTTCTTCAGACTTGAAGAATTCTTCTGCTATCAAACTATTTTCTAGCCTATATAAATCCATGTGAATTAATGGAATTGTTCCAGATGTGTAGTGATGCGATAAAGCAAATGTTGGACTTGTAATGTCCTCTTCTATAAGTAATCCATCTGCAATACCTTGGACGAATGATGTTTTTCCAGCTCCAATAGGACCTTGCAGTAAAATAATTGATTTTGGATTTAATTCTTGAGCGAATTTTCTTCCTAATTGAATTGTCTCTCTTAAATCCCCAACAAACACAAAATTACACAAAAATCATTTATAGTTTAATTGATAAGATTATTTTTAGAAATGGTTATTGCTAACTCGATTAAAACATCCATACCAAACTACGTAATTACAGATATTTCCCTATCTGATTACGGACGTAAAGAAATTAAAATTGCTGAAACTGAAATGCCAGGACTAATGGCGCTAAGAGAGAAGTATCATTCTGATAAGCCTTTGAAAGGTGCAAAAATAGCTGGTAGTTTGCATATGACTATTCAAACAGCTGTTTTAATTGAAACTCTTGTTGATCTTGGAGCTCAAGTTAAATGGGCTTCATGTAATATCTTTTCAACCCAAGATCATGCAGCAGCAGCCATTGCAGAAAAAGGAATTTCTGTCTATGCAAAAAAAGGTGAGAGTCTTGATGAATATTGGCAATATACCCACTACATTTTAGATTGGGGTACAGACTCTCCTAACATGATCTTGGATGATGGTGGAGATGCAACAGGTTTATTGATACTTGGTAGTAAGGCAGAAGAAAATTTATCAGTTTTAAATAATCCTAGTAACGAAGAGGAAAAAGCTTTATTCAAATCAATTAAGGCAAAATTGCAAGAAGACAGTAGCTTCTATTCTCGTATTAAGGGAAATATTATAGGTGTCACTGAAGAAACTACAACAGGAGTAGCAAGACTATATCAATTGCAAAAACAAAATGCATTACCTTTTCCTGCTATCAACGTAAATGATTCAGTTACTAAGAGTAAATTTGACAACTTATATGGTTGTAGAGAATCTTTAGTTGATAGTATCAAGCGTGCTACTGATGTAATGATTGCAGGAAAGGTTGCATTAGTAATGGGATTTGGTGATGTTGGTAAAGGATCTGCTCAATCATTAAGAGGACTTGGAGCAATAGTCAAAGTTGCTGAAGTCGATCCAATATGTGCCCTCCAAGCAGCTATGGAAGGATTTAGTGTCGTTAGATTAGACGATGTTGTAGAAGATATAGATATATTTGTTACTGCTACTGGAAATTATCAAGTCATAACTAATGATAATCTAGTCAAAATGAAGGATGAGGCGATAGTTTGCAATATTGGACATTTTGATAACGAAATTGATGTTGCTTCCTTGAAGGATTACCCATGGGAAAATATTAAGCCTCAAGTCGATCATATTACCTTGCCAAGTGGGAATAAAATTATTCTTTTAGCTGAAGGAAGACTAGTTAATTTAGGTTGTGCAACAGGTCATCCTAGTTTCGTAATGAGTAATTCTTTTACTAATCAAGTATTGGCGCAAATCGAACTTTTCAATAAGTCAGATGAATACTCTAAAGAAGTATATGTATTGCCAAAACACTTAGATGAAATGGTAGCTAGATTACATTTAGATAAAATTGGAGCTAAGTTAACAAAATTAACAAAGGATCAAGCTGATTATATTAACGTCTCTGTTGAAGGACCTTACAAACCAGAACTATATAGATACTAAATTTGAGTTTAATTTTTATTAATTTACTCACCTCCATTCCTGAATATATCAGTAAGGCTGTTGAAACAAATTCAACAATTGCCTACCTTACGATCTGTTTAGCAATGTTTTTAGAGAATATTATCCCTCCAATTCCATCGGAAATAATAATGCCTTTAGGTGGTTTTTTTGTTTATCAACAAAAATTAAATTTTTATATTTTGGTTTTTTGGGGTTTATTGGGAACAATAGCTGGGTCTATCCCCTGGTATTATTTGGGTAAATTAGTAAATGAAAAGAAAATTTCAAACTTTTTAGATAAAAGAGGTAAATTTATAGGAATAACTTCTAATGATCTTATTAAAAGCAAGAGATGGTTTGATAAATATGGGGTTTCATTGGTTTTTTGGGGTAGATTAGTCCCTGGTATACGAACATTAATTTCAGTTCCTGCTGGAATGGAATTAATGCCATTGAGAAAATTTTTAATTTGGACGAGTTTAGGAAGTCTAATATGGGTTGCATTATTAACTTATGCAGGATTCGTATTTGGTGAAAATTATCAAATTATTGAAACTTATCTAGATCAACTTAAATATATTGTAAAGCCTCTACTAGTGTTGATATTTGTTTATTTTATCATAAAGTTTTTTATGAGACTTTATAAAAAAAATATATCTTAAAAAGGAATATCTCCAGAGTTATTATTATTTGAAAAATTACCATTATCTGTTTCTTTTCTAGAGCTTAATAAATTTAATCTATCAACTCTTACAACAGGTTTAAATCTATCTTCTCCTGTATTTTTGTCTTTCCAACTATCAATTTTAAAGCTTCCTGTAATACCAACTAAAGAACCTTTTTTGACATAGTCAGCCGCTATTTGTGCTTGTTTACCCCAAATTTCTAAATTAAACCAATCAGGTTCATCACCTTTACTTATTCTATTTACTGCGAGTGTGAAGTTAGCAACTGTACTTCCTGATTCAAAATATCTCACATCTGGTTCTCTTCCAGCTCTACCAACCAAATTAATAGTGTTAATTTCCATAAGTTAATTTTTTTTCATACTACTCTTTTTTTCTGTTTTTGCTTAAAGTTTTGCAAGCTATTCATAACTAAATAAAAGATTTTTGAGAGGTATCGACAAAATAGATATATTATTTACTTAATGGATTTCTTATTGTGATTTTTAACAGATTTAAATTTTCTAGGGATATCGGTATTGATTTGGGTACTGCTAATACTCTTATTCATGTATCAGGGAAAGGTGTAGTTTTACAGGAACCTTCAGTAGTAGCAATGGATCTTGAGGAAGGAGTTCCTTTGGCAGTAGGTGAAGAAGCCAAATTAATGCTTGGAAGAACTCCAGGAAATATAAGAGCAGTGAGACCTTTAAGGGATGGAGTTATTGCAGATTTCGATGCGGCGGAACAAATGATAAAGACTTTTATTCAAAAATGTAACGAAGGGAGGGGGATTTTAGCTCCAAGAATAGTTATTGGTATTCCAAGTGGCGTTACTAGTGTTGAACGAAGAGCAGTGAGAGAGGCTGGCTTGGCTGGAGCTAGGGAGGTACATTTGATTGATGAACCAGTAGCTGCAGCGATAGGAGCTTCATTACCAGTTACTGAACCAATTGGAACTATGATCGTAGATATTGGAGGTGGAACTACTGAAGTGGCAGTTTTAAGTCTAGGTGGAACGGTCTTAAGCGAATCTGTGAGAATTGCAGGAGATGAACTTAATGAATCAATAGCAATTTATCTGAAAAAAGTTCATAACTTAGTAGTCGGAGAGAGAACTGCAGAAGATATTAAAATAAAAATTGGTTCAGCATTTCCAGATGATGAATTTGATACTACCTCTATAGAAGTTAGAGGCTTACATCTTTTATCTGGCTTACCAAGATCTATTACCTTAACCTCCGGCGAAATTAGAGAGGCTATGGCTGAACCTCTAAGTAAAATTGTTGAAGCTGTAAAAAGAACTTTGGAGCGAACCCCTCCTGAATTAGCTGCAGATATAGTTGATAGAGGCATTATGCTTGCAGGAGGAGGTGCTCTTGTAAGAGGGATTAGCGATTTACTTAGTCACGAAACTGGAATTTTTACGCACATAGCCGAGAATCCTCTGCTATGTGTCGTTAATGGTTGTGGATTAGTATTAGACGATTTTAAAAAACTCAAAAGAGTAGTTGATACTCCTGACTTTATTAGGAATGCGATTAGAGATTAATTGAATGGTAGATATTCGACGAATATCAACTAATCGTTGGTGGCATAAAAAGAAGAACTGGGGTTTATTTATATTTTTATTATTTTTGTTTTTTGTGAGAATATCAAAAGGATCTATATATAAAGATCTTTATTATTTAATTTCAAAACCGTTTTGGCCAGGGCAATTTCAAAGAGAAGTGTTAACTAAAAGTATTGAACAAGAGTTTGTTATCAGGTTAAAACAGCTAGAGAAAGATAATAAAAGATTACGAGAAATTTTATCTCTGCAAAGATTATCTGACTCTGGAAGTATTTCGGCGTCTGTTATTTCAAGAAAAACAGGGAGTTGGTGGAGGCAAATTATTTTAAATAAAGGTGCAAAAGATGGAGTAGAAGTTGGGAGTTTTGTAGTTGGCCCAGGAGGCTTATTAGGGAGAGTAAATAATACTTCTTTATTTACTTCGTCAGTCACATTATTAACTTCTCCTGAGAGTAAAATTGGGATTTGGGTTGAAAGGATTCAGAGTCATGGCTTACTAGTGGGTTTAGGAAATGATTATCCAAAAGTTATTTTTTACAATAAGGAGGTCGATATTGAAGTGGGAGATTTTGTATTATCATCACCAGCCAGTACTTTACTACCTCCCAATATTCCCATAGGCATTATCCAATCTATTGATGAAGAATTAAATGCCCAAAAAACTGCAAATCTTTTGCTTTTAGGCAAACCTCAAGCAATAGACTGGGTTCAAATCTTAAAAGTTGAAATTTAAATGGAAAAATTCTTAAATAAACATTTTTCTTTAATTTCCTTTGTTTTTATACCAATAGTCTCTTTTTGGAATCCTAATTGGCTTGGATTTTTTGGAGTTCAACCTTATTGGCCGTTATTTTGGTTATTGCCGTGGTCCGTGATCCATGGATCAATTGACGGACTAATAGTTGGTTCATGTTTAGGCCTTATTTTAGATTCCATAAGTCCTGATAATAATTTTACACAAATTCCAGGCTTGCTCCTATGTGGAATATGGTTTGGAAAAATAAGTATCTCTAGTAATAGAATTGTAGGTCACTTCAGTTATGGGTTTATTTGTTGCATTGCTAGTTTTTTATGTGGTTCGCTATATTTTTTTCAAATCTTGATTCAGAATTTATATGTAAATAATATTTTTTGGTATTTTCCCAGTATTAGCAATATATTTGCCAACGTATTTATTACTGTTTTATTCGCCCCACTATTT
>QCSX01000027.1 GCA_003209065.1 Prochlorococcus sp. AG-670-N10 | reverse complement strand
CAATTATTAGAAAAAATAAAGTAGAAATGTTTTCTCGAAACGGAAAACAATTTAATAACTTTGGTCATATCATTACAGAAATAGAAAAAGTATTAGAGAAACATCCTGCCCCCTACGATTTAGTCTTAGACGGTGAAGTAATGAGTGCTAATTTTCAAGACCTAATGAAGCAAGTACATAGAAAAGATGGCAAACAATCCAAAGATGCAGTTTTACACTTATTTGATTTATGTCCAATTAAAGATTTCAAGAAGGGTTTATGGGAAAAAGATCAAACTACTAGAAGTATGTTGGTAAAAGATTGGGTAGCAAAAAATACAACTCTTTTAAAACATGTCCAAACACTTGAATGGGAAAATGTGGATTTAGATACTCCTGAAGGACAAAGTAGATTTGTAGAACTTAACAAATCAGCAGTAGAGGGAGGATATGAAGGCGTAATGATTAAAAATCCTCATGGTTGGTATGAATGCAAAAGAACACATAATTGGTTAAAAGCAAAACCATTCATAGAAGTTACCTTAAGAGTTGTAGCAATAGAAGAAGGGACAGGCAGAAACGAAGGCAGACTTGGAGCAATCCTGGTTGAAGGTAAAGATGATCAATATAATTATCGTCTTAATTGCGGGAGTGGATTTAGTGATTCTCAACGTGAAGAATATTGGAGTAGAAAAGATAAACTAATCGGCCAATTGGTAGAAATCAGAGCTGATGCAAGAACTCAATCTCAAGATGCTGAAACATTCAGTCTTAGGTTCCCAAGATTCAAGTGCTTTAGAGGTTTCGAACCAGGTGAAAAAATATAATTTCAAGGTAATTCGTTTCATAGCAGTCGATATTTAAGCTAGCAGTAAATTATGAAAAACTAAAAAAGTAGATAATGAAATACACTATTAATGATCAATAAATTACTACCTAGGGATATTGATTTTATGAATAACAAAAATCTTTTCAAATATATTAAAACCCCTTGCGGTCAGGCAAAATATATAGAATTACAATCTAATAAAAGTTTGCTTGGAAAATTAAGACTTTTTTGGTTTGTAATTATTGCTTCTATAAGAGATTGGAATATTAGAGATTAATTTCTTTTGACTCATTAATATATTCTTTAGCATACTTTGCTGAAAAATAAACAACCATCAAAGTAGAAACCACACTTATAATTGTTATAAATAAATTATTTGTTGGCTGTAAATTTTTTAAATCCTGCAAACTTTTTGCCAAGCTCCCTATAGAACAATAAAGAAATGTTCCAGGAATGATTCCTAAAAGACCAAGAGCAAAGTTTCTAAATTTAATATTATTTAACCCATAAAAATAATTAAGAATACTAAAAGGAAAGAGAGGAGAAAGTCGCGCTAAAAGGATTAATTTGAGACCACCTTTCTGCACTACTTGTTCCATAAGACTTAATCTGGGGAAACGATTAATAACTTTTTTAAGCTTTATTGATAAAAAACTTTTTGAAATAAAGAATGCTACTGAAGCTCCAATAACTGCAGCAAAAAAAACTATTATTGAACCGAAATAAGAACCATATAAAAAACCAGATAATAAAGATAACCAAGAGGCAGGAAGAATTAATAAAACAATTAAAATATATAAAAGGATAAACGCAAAAATCCCAATATTTGTATTAAAAAAATAGGCTATGTCATAGATATTTTCAAAAAAAGAAGTCATATCATTTTAATAATTTAAGTTTTTTATTTATTCTTTCCGATTGCAAATTTCCTTCTTTCAACTTGGCAAAACATTCCTCAACGATATCTTTAGGAGCTTTGTCTATAAAGTTTTTGTTAGATATTCTCTTATTTAATGTTTCTATATCAGAATTAACTTTTTGCAGGTCCTTAGTAAGTCTATCCTTTAAAGCTTCTAGATTTACAAAATCATTAAAGGGTAAATAAACTTCTATATCACCAATAATTCCAGAAAAAGACTTAGCAAAATCGTTTTTGTCGATATCCTTAGATTTACAAATAAAAACTTCAGATGACTTAGTAAAAGTTTTAATATCAACCATTAAGGTTTCCAAAAAGTTAGTTAATTGAACATTATCTGAAATCAAGTAAACAGGAACCAGTTGAGATGGCTTAAGTCCTAACTCAACCCTAAGATTTCTAATCAATCTAATTATGTCAAAGAGCTCTTGAAAGGATTTATCTATTTGAGAATTTATATATTTTTTTTCTAATACAGGCCATTTCTGAAGAGATAATAAAATTTGTTCAGGTTTTTTTTGCAATTTATGCCAAAGTTCTTCAGTGATATGTGGCATAAAGGGATGCATCATAACCAACACATCAGTTAGTACTTTGATTAATATTTTTTCAGATATTTTTCTATTGTGGGATTCTTTATTATTAAATTTTTGTTTTGCAAATTCAACATACCAATCACAAAAGTCATTCCATGCAAATTCATATAATAATTTTGCAGATTCGCCTAATTTATATTCAATTAAAAGATTAGATACTTTTGTATTCAACTGATTTAATTTTGATAAAATCCACTTATCAGATAATTCTAAATATTTTTCATCACTCTCATTTAAAGAATAATTTTCAGAAAAAGTTTTATTTATTAAAACAAATTTAGTAGCATTCCAAAGTTTATTTGCAAAATTCCTTGATGCTTCAACTGTTGAAGAAGTATTTTCTTTCCTATCAAAATCAAGCCTTATATCCTGACCAGCACCAGCGACTTCACGAAGTAAAGCAAATCGCAAAGCATCAGAACCATATTTATCAATCAACAGTAAAGGATCAATTCCATTACCTGAACTTTTACTCATTTTTTTATTATTTTCATCTCGAACTAAACCATGAATATAAACATCTTTGAATGGAATATTATTCGTAAAAGTTTTCCCCATCATTGTCATTCTTGCTACCCAAAAGAAAATAATATCGAAACCAGTAACTAAAACACTATTTGGATACCATTTTTTAAAATCTGAATCATTGGTATTAGGCCACCCCAATGTAGAAAAAGGCCATAAACCACTTGAAAACCAAGTATCTAAAACATCCTTATCACGAATAAGTTGCAAATTAGACCCAAATTCTTTAGTAGCTTTGCTTAATGCTTCTTTCTCATTTCTGGCAACAACATATGGAGTATTTTGATCTATTGAGGCTTCTGATTGTTTTAATACATACCATGCAGGAATTTGATGTCCCCACCATAATTGTCTACTAATACACCAATCATTGATATTATCTAACCAATCTTTATAAACTTTCTCCCAACGCTGAGGAATAAAGGTAGGCTTTTTAGAATCAAGTTCTTTTAGACAACTTGAAGAAATATTGTCCATTTTCAAAAACCACTGGGTTGACAATAATGGCTCAATTGGCACTTTTCCTCTATCAGAAAAAGGTACTGTATTTTTATAGTTTTCTATTTTAGTTAATAAACCTAAAGTATCTAATTCCTTTATGATTTGTTTTCTAGCATCAAATCTATCTAAATCCTGAAACTTTCCTGCATTAATATTAAGAGTTCCATCTTTATTCATTATATTGATTTGCTTTAAATTATTCCTTTTGCCGATAGCAAAATCATTAGGATCATGAGCTGGGGTAACCTTTACACAACCTGTACCAAAATCCTTATCAACATGTATATCAGAAATAACAGGTATTTCTCTATCAACAAAAGGTACTTTCACTTTTTTATCTATATATTTTTTTATATCTTTCATCGTTTGGATTTACAGCTAAAGCGGTATCTCCCAATAAGGTTTCAGGTCTAGTTGTTGCGACCTCTAAATATTCATCTAACATTTGACCCTGATCAGAAATTAGTGGGTATTTAAAATGCCATAAGTATCCATTAACCTCCTGCATTTCAACTTCAAGATCACTAACTGCTGATTGAGATGCCGGACACCAATTAACTAAATATTCGCCTCTATAAATCAGTTTATTCTCATGCAAAATATTAAATGCTTCAACAACTGCTTCATTCAATTTCTCATCTAAAGTAAATCGTTCCCTTTCCCAGTCTACGGAATACCCAATCCTCTTTAATTGGGATATTATTTTACCCCCACTTTGCTCTTTCCAAATCCAGGCTCTTTTTAAAAATTCTTCTCTTCCAATATCTTCGCTATTTTTACCCTCAGTTTTTAATTGTTTTTCAAGAATAGTTTGAACGGCTATTGAAGCATGATCAGTGCCAGGTAAGCACAAAACATTTTTACCAAGAAGTCTTTGAAAACGAATAATCACGTCTATTAATGCAGTATTGAAAGCATGGCCCATATGCAAAGACCCCGTCACATTTGGAGGCGGAATAACTATACAGAAAGGATCTCCTTTATCATTAGGATTAGGACTAAATGCTCTTAAACTATCCCATTGCTTTTGCCATTTTTGTTCTACCTGTGAAGGCAAATAATTATTTAATGTAAGATCATCATTCGACTCATTCATTTGCAATAGTTATTTCATTAGCTTTTTACTTATTTTATATTGATAGAAGCAAATAATTTAAAAAAATATCAGTTTGCAAAATATATGTAAAACTACAAAAGTTTAAAACCAGAACCGCATGCACACCTTTTGGCATTTTTAGGAGTTGAGATAAGAAAACCCCCACCACTTAAATCACTGTAATAATCAAGTTTTAAATCTTTTAACAAGGAAAACTTTTTAGTATCGGCATATAAAGTTATGCCTTCAGTTCTGGATATGGGAGATCCATTACATATACCTGGTTTTAATTTAATATGTATCCATCCTTCTGAGCCTATATCATCTTTGATTAAATCAATAAACATTTCCCCAGGCGATCCGCCAAAGGATGCTTGCCTTGAAAGCTCTGATGCTGCAGTTTGACTGATTGAAAGATTAACGATCTCAGTCATTGTTATAAAAATAAAATGGGCGATCCAGGGTTCGAACCAGGGACATCCTGCTTGTAAGGCAGGCGCTCTACCGCTGAGCTAATCGCCCTATAATGATCCATTCTAGTAGATGATGTTGAAAATTTTATACTAAGTATTTAAATATTTCATGATTTAGGCAAAATTAAATAAATAAGATACAGTTTTATGAACTTAAAAAATGGATATAACAATCAGAAAGATAGTGATCTAAGCACTTTAGAGAGTTTCAAGATTTTAATATCAAATATTAAATATTTAAAAGATAAAACTTGGGGCTGCCCATGGCAAAAAATGCAGTCACATAAATCCTTAATCCCATTTTTAAATGAAGAAAGTAGTGAATTTATTGATGCAATATATGAAAAAAACGCGAATAATATTTGTGAAGAATTAGGAGATCTCTTGTTACAAATAATGCTTCATGCGGAAATTGGCTTTGAAGAAAAACAATTTGAATTAAAGGATGTTATTGAAAATTTAAATAAAAAAATTATTAATAGACATCCTTATATTTTTAAAAAAAAAGAAAAAGTATCTTTAAAAAAGTCACAAGAAATTTGGGAAAATATTAAAATATCAGAAAATAAGACGTTCTATAAGAAATCATCAATTAGTAGACAATTGAATTCAAAAATAAAAAGTTTACCTGCAACTATAGGATCAAACCAAATTACCAATACTGTTAAAGAATACGGTTTTAAGTGGGAAAGTAGTAAAAAGATTTTTGATAAATTAGATGAAGAAATATGCGAATTAAAAGAGGCAATAAAAAGCAAAAAGGCACATGATATAAAAGATGAATTTGGAGATGTTTACTTTACTTTGATAAGTCTTTCAAACTTTCTAAATATAAATCCAGAATCATCTCTTCAAAAAACTAATAAAAAATTTTTAGACAGATTTGCAATAATTGAAGATCAGGTAGAAGATAATATTAAAAAACAAAACCCAGAAGATTTCCAGCAGCTTTGGGAAGTTGCTAAAAAAACACTAATGAGAGAAAAATTGAAAAAAAAATGAAAGATATGCCAACGTGGATAGATGAGTACCACAAAGGCTCAAGATTTGGGCTCAGTGGGAAAGTATTACTTAAAAAAAATTCTAAATATCAAGAAATCCTCATTCTAGAGAATGATTTTTATGGTAAAGCTTTAATGTTAGATGGATGTTGGATGACGTCATTGAGAGACGAGAAATATTATCATGAATGTCTTGTTCATCCAGCGTTAAGTAGCATTGATAAGAAATCTCACGTACTGATTATTGGAGGGGGTGATGGTGGCACTGCAAGAGAATGCTTAAAATACTCTCACGTTGCAAAAATTGATTTGGTAGAGATTGATGAAGAAGTCATAAAAGTATCTAAAACATTTTTACAAGAAATTGGAGGTGAAGCGTGGAGTGATGAAAGATTAGCTATACATATTGATGATGGAGTTAAATGGGTAGAAAAAACTAAAGATAATTTTTATGATGTTATTTTTATAGATTGTTCAGATCCATCAGAATTTTCTAATTTATTATTTACAGATTCCTTTTATAAAGAATGTAAAAGAATACTTACGAAAAAGGGGATATTAGCGACTCAAAGTGAATCGCCTGAATCATTCAAAAATATTCATATTCATATTTTGAAATCACTCAATAGAATATTCAAATTATCTGAAACTATGTATTCATTTGTACCCATATATCCAAGTGGGATTTGGAGTTGGACATTCGCTTCAGAAGAAGAATTAAATTTATCAAAATTCAATTACAAAGAAGTTATGAAAATAGAAAAGGGTTGTGATATTTGGAATTTAAATTTTCAAAATGCTGCATTCAAAATGATGCCAAATAAAATTGTAAAAGAACTCAATTCGTAAAGATGATCAATAAAAATTTATTTGATAAAGAAAGTCCAATTTTTATGGGTGCTAGAAGAAATCCGGATGATTGTTCAATTGGAATATTTGGAGTCAATTATGATGGTACATGCTCTTATAAGTCAGGGACTAGATTTGGTCCAAATGCCATAAGGCTAGTAAGCACATGCTTAGAGACATTTTGTCCAAGATTAGGAAAAGATTTAGAAGATTTTAATTATGTTGATTTTGGTTCACTAGAAATAGATAAAAATGACTCAAAGTCTGTCATTAAAGCAGTGAAATCAGCAACAGATTTCATTATGAGTAGAGAGCTTACTCCCATTATGCTTGGAGGTGAGCACTCTATTACTAGTGGTGCTATTGAGGCGTTAGTAAATAAATATCCAGATCTGATTTTAATTCAACTAGATGCTCATGCAGATCTAAGAACCTCATATATGGGGAATGAACATAGTCATGCTTGTGCAATGCAAAGATGCTTAGATGTTTTACCTGAAAAAAAGATTTTGCAAGTCGGAATAAGAAGTGGTACCAAAGAAGAGTTTAAATTTATGATTCAACAAAAGCAATTAGTAAAATTCTTGCCTGGAGGAAATGCTCAAGAATTTAAAAAAGCCCTTCTTCCTTACTCTAATTCGCCAATATATTTAACAATAGATTTGGATTGGTTTGATCCAAGTTTATTACCTGGTACGGGAACTCCAGAACCAGGAGGTTTTTTTTGGAATGACTTTGAAGTAATTCTTGAAACTCTAAAAGACTTTAGAATTGTCGCTTCAGATATTGTGGAATTATCTCCAGAAATTGATAATAGCGGAGTAAGTAGTATAGTTGCCGCAAAAGTCCTGAGAAGCTTAATTATGTCAGTACAAAATATGCAATAAAAAATTTCTAAACTAGAGTATGAAAAGATAAATAACTCATTAAATGTTTCATGGATTTGCTTAAAAGTCCACTTTATTCAAAATATATTGAGTCAAATGCAAAGTTAGTCAATTTTGCAGGTTGGGAAATGCCCATATCCTTTTCGGGATTAATAAACGAACATGAATCAGTAAGAACATCAGCAGGATTCTTTGATATTTCCCACATGGGTGTAATTTCTCTTAGAGGAATTAATCCAAAAGAATATATTCAAAAATTTTTTCCTACTAATTTATATTCCTTTTCAGAAGGACAAGGGCTTTATACATTAATGCTTAATGAAAAGGGAGGAATAATAGATGACCTAATAATTTATGACCTTGGTCAACAAGAAGAGGATATCTCAGAAATTTTTTTAATAGTAAATGCGAGCAGATACCAAATTGATTTTTCTTGGATTAAAAATAATTTAAATACCAATGATATTTCAATATCAAATGCTAAAAAAGATAAGGTCCTCTTTGCACTACAAGGCAAAAATTCCTTTAAATTATTCGAAGAATGGATTAAATCATCGATTTCATATATCCCTTACTTTGGTTGTGAATATAAAATCTTTAAACATATTTCGTCCAAAGAAAAGATTTTCTTTTCGAAAACGGGCTATACCGGTGAAAACGGTTTAGAAATCCTATTATCCGCAAAAGCAGCAATTAATTTATGGGATTTCTTAGTTTCAAAAAATATTAAGCCTTGTGGTTTAGGAGCTAGAGATACCTTAAGACTTGAAGCAGGAATGCACTTATATGGACAAGATTTAGATGAAACAACTACACCATATGAAGCAGGATTAGCTTGGCTAGTACATCTAGAAAATAATCATGACTTCTTTGGAAGAGAGCTTCTTGAAAAACAATCAAGATTTGGTATTAATAAAAAGTTAGTTGGTCTAAATATTGAAGGGAGAGCTATTGGAAGAAAAGGATGCGAAGTATTTAAAGATGGAGAAAATATTGGAACTATAACTAGCGGTAGTTGGTCCCCTACTAAGCAAAAGGCAATAGCTTTTGCTTATATTCAAAATTCTTACGCTACTTTAAATAATGTTGTTGAAATTTTAATAAGAGGTAAAACATTCAAAGGAACCATAACGAAAAGAGCTTTTTATAAAAAAGATATTTAACTAAATTTACCCTTGAAGAATTATTATTGTTAATTATTGCTCAATAAGTCATTTCTAGATGCGAAACAAAATTTGTGAAGAACTCAATAAGTCAGATATTGGGAAAGTAGTTAATTTATGTGGATGGGTTGATCGAAGAAGAGATCATGGTGGAGTAATTTTTATAGATTTGCGTGATCATAGTGGATTTATGCAAATTACTATTAATCCTGAAGATGGTGAGACTCTTTTTAAACAGGCTGAGATTTTAAGAAATGAAACTGTGATAATGGTTAATGGAATTGTTAATGAAAGGCCAAAGGATTCGATAAATAAAAATATTCTCACTGGAGATTTAGAACTAAAAGTTAAAGATCTAAAAATTCTTAATCAAATAAAAAATAATCTACCATTTCCTATCTCAGTACATGATTATGAAAATACAAAAGAAGAGCTTAGGCTAAAATATAGATATTTAGATCTAAGAAGAGGAAAATTACTCAAAAATTTAAAAACAAGGCATAAAATTATTAAAGCAGTAAGAGAATATCTTGATAATTCTGGATTTACAGAGGTCGAAACACCATTACTGACAAAATCGACTCCAGAAGGAGCTAGAGATTTTTTAGTTCCAGCTAGACTTTCAAACGGTGAGTTTTTTGCTTTACCACAATCTCCACAATTATTTAAACAACTTTTAATGGTAGGAGGGTTAGACAGGTACTACCAAATCGCAAAATGTTTCCGTGATGAAGATCTAAGAGCTGATAGACAACCAGAATTTACTCAGCTTGATATTGAAATGAGTTTTATAAGTGAAGAAGAAATCATTTCTTTTAATGAAAAACTAATAAAAAATGTATGGGAAAATGTACTAAATATAAACTTCAATGAGGAGTTTCCAAGAATGACTTGGCAGGAGGCCATGGACAACTATGGAACAGACAGACCAGATACAAGATATGAAATGTTACTTAAAAATTTAGGTGGGATACTTGGTAATATTGGTTTTAACATTTTCACTAGAGCAATTCAGAATGGCGGAGCAATAAAATCAATAACTATTAAAGATGGCAACACAAGTATTAGTAACGTTCGAATCAAACCTGGAGGAGATATTTTTAAAGTTGCCCAAGATGCAGGAGCTGGAGGTTTAGCATTCATAAGAGTTAAAGGAGATGAACTTGAAACAATTGGGGCAATAAAAAATAATTTAAATAAAGATCATATCTCTAATATTTTAAAAATAACAGAAGCAAAAGATGGGGACTTAATTCTTTTAGGGGCTGGAAATACTCAAATTGTAAATCAATCATTAGATAGAGTCAGGCAATATATTGCAAAAGATTTAAAGCTAATAGAGAAGGATAAATGGAACTTTTTATGGGTCACAGATTTCCCTATGTTTGAAATGAATGAAGAAGAAAAAAGATTTGAAGCTTTACACCATCCGTTTTGTTCTCCCAAAAATATTAAGCTTGAAGATTCAAAAGAATTAAAAGAAAAAATAGAGAGCTCTACAGCACATGCTTATGACTTAGTACTAAATGGATTAGAGTTAGGAGGTGGTTCTCTGCGTATCCATCAAGCTGAAATGCAAAGAGAAGTTCTTAGAACAGTTGGATTAACAGATAATCAAATTAATGAAAAATTTGGTTTTTTAATTGAAGCTCTCGAAATGGGTGCTCCACCTCATGGGGGAATAGCATTTGGGGTAGATCGGATAACAATGCTTATTTTGGGGGAAGATTCAATTAGGGAAACAATCGCTTTTCCAAAAAATCAACAAGCAAAATGTCTTCTTACAAATGCACCTTCAGATGTCTCCAAATCCCAATTAAAAGAATTAGATATTGAAATAACAATTGATGAATAAACTATTTATGGATGATCAATAAATTTTTTGTTTAAATAAAATATAAGGAGGTTGTGCTTAATTAAAAATATTGCATGTCAAAATTTGTTTTTGTTACTGGAGGAGTTGTTTCTAGCATAGGTAAAGGTATTGTTGCCGCAAGCTTAGGAAGATTATTAAAATCAAGAGGGTATAGCGTTTCAATACTTAAACTAGATCCCTATCTAAATGTTGACCCAGGAACAATGAGCCCGTTTCAACATGGCGAAGTTTTCGTTACCGAAGATGGAGCTGAAACAGATTTAGATTTAGGTCACTATGAGAGATTTACTGACACTGCAATGACTCGTTTAAATAGTGTCACTACAGGATCCATCTACCAAGCAGTCATTAATAAAGAAAGAAGAGGTAGTTACAACGGAGGTACAGTTCAAGTTATTCCTCACATCACAAGAGAAATAAGAGAAAGGATTCATAGAGTAGCAGCTAACAGCAATGCTGATATCGTTATAACTGAGATTGGTGGAACAGTAGGAGATATTGAATCCCTACCATTTTTAGAGGCAATAAGAGAATTTAAAAATGATGTTAATAAAAATGATGTCGCTTATATCCATGTAACTTTACTTCCTTATATCAAAACATCTGGTGAGATAAAAACTAAACCTACTCAACATTCTGTTAAGGAGTTAAGATCCATCGGTATACAACCAGATTTACTTGTATGCAGAAGTGATAAAGAAATTAATGAAGGGCTAAAAAGAAAACTCAGTGGTTTCTGCGGAGTTAATCTTAATTGTGTAATTGAAGCATTAGATGCTGATAGTATTTATTCAGTTCCTCTTTCTTTAAAGCATGAAGGTTTATGTAAAGAAACTTTAAATTGTCTAGAACTGGAAGATAAAGAATGTGATTTAGAGAATTGGGAAAAAATAATTCATAATCTTAGAAATCCTGGTAACCCTATAAAGGTTGCTTTAGTTGGAAAATATATAGAACTTGGTGATGCATATCTTTCAGTAGTGGAGGCATTAAGGCATGCTTGCATTGAACAAAAAGCTTTATTAGATTTGTATTGGGTAAGTGCTGAAATGATCGAAGAGAAATCAGCCGAAGAGTATTTAAATGATGTTGATGCAATTGTAGTTCCAGGAGGATTTGGAAATAGAGGAGTAAATGGAAAAATTGAAGCAATAAAATTTGCAAGAGAAAAGAAGATTCCTTTCCTAGGTTTATGTTTAGGTATGCAATGCGCAGTAATAGAATGGGCAAGAAATCTAGCCCAATTACCTGATGCATCTAGCTCAGAATTAAATCCAGATTCCCAAAACCCGGTTATTCATTTATTACCTGAACAAGAAGACATTGTTGATCTTGGAGGGACTATGAGATTAGGAGTTTATCCTTGTAGACTTCAAAAAAATACAACTGGTAAAGAGTTGTATAACGAAGATGTTATATATGAGAGGCATCGACATAGATATGAATTTAATAATTACTACAAACAAAGTTTTTTAGATTCTGGATACAAAATCAGTGGCACGTCACCAGATGGAAGATTAGTAGAATTAATTGAATTAGTTGATCATCCATATTTTTTAGCATGCCAATACCATCCTGAATTCTTATCAAGGCCAGGGAAGCCACATCCATTATTTAAAGGGTTGATCAAAGCATCGCAGGAAAAATTAGAGCAATCAAATTAATATTATTTATTTTTCTTGAATGAAATAATGACAAATTTCTTACCATTAGTAGAAAAATTTCATTCATTACAAGGAGAGGGTTTTCACACAGGCCAAAGTGCCTTTTTTATAAGACTGGCTGGATGTAGCGTTGGATGCTCATGGTGCGATACTAAACATTCTTGGGATAAAGAAAAATACCCTTTAATACCAATCAAAAAAATCATTGATGAAATAAAAAAGGCTCGAAAAAAAGGCGCATCTTTTTTAGTTATCACTGGTGGTGAGCCTTTACATCATAATTTAGATAATTTATGCCAAGCTATAAATAAAGAAACTTCTGAAAAGGATCAAAACCCAATCAAGATTCATATTGAAACAAGTGGCGTAAACAAAATGTCAGGTAATTATGATTGGATTACTTTATCTCCAAAAAGACATTTACCCCCCAGAACTTATTTTTTGGAAAACTTTAATGAATTAAAAATAATTATCAATGATAAAAAAGATATTGATTTTGCAATTGATATAAAGCAAGAAATAATGAACAAATATCAGAACCTATCATCAAAAGACAATTTTTATAAGTTAGATAAAAAATATTATGTACAGCCCGCTTGGGAAAACGCAAGTGGTTTTTCACTTACGATTGATTTTGTTAAAAATAATCCTGAATGGAACTTAAGTCTTCAGACACATAAATACTTAAAGATTAAATAATTTATATGGATTTAAAAAATAAATCTGCAGTAATTTTATTATCAGGAGGCTTAGATTCTTCAACTGTTACGGGCTTAGCAAAAGCGTCCAAAGCTAAAATATTTGGCTTATCTTTTGATTACGGACAAAGACATAAAAAAGAATTAGATTTCGCATTCACAATAGCCAATCACTTTGAAATAGAGGAATTCAAAATAGTAAAGCTTGACTTATCTTTGTGGGGCGGGTCATCTCTTACAGATATAAAAAAAGATTTACCTATTGATGGCATACAGCAAAATACAATTCCAAACACCTATGTGCCTGGAAGAAATACGATATTTATTTCTGTTGCGTTAAGCTATGCTGAGGCAATAAATGCTGATTTAATAGGCCTAGGAGTTAATGCATTAGATTATTCTGGTTATCCTGATTGCAGACCTGATTACATTAAAAAGTTTCAAGAACTAGCTAATCTTGCTAACAAACGTGGAAGAGAAGAAAATCCAATTAAACTTTGGACACCTTTAATCGATCTAAATAAAGAAGATATTATTCAATTAGCTTTTGATAATAATGTTCCTTTAGAAAAAACATGGAGTTGTTATTCAGGAAATTTAGAACCCTGTGGAAAATGTGATAGTTGCAGAATTAGACAAACAGCCTACAAAAAATGGCAAATAAAAAAGAATGAGAATTAAGACAAAAAAATTATCTAAGTGGCTTGATCCAGAATTGATAGCTAATCATTTTGCCTTGAAATTTGGAGACCATGGATTGTCTTGGTTAGATAGTGATGGGAAAGATAATGGAGAATGGTCTATTTTAGGAGTCAACCCAAAGGAAATTATTTGCTCTAGAGATATCAATAATTTGAATATTGATAATAATCCATTTTTTAAATTAGAAAAAATTGATAGAGGATTTTGGATGGGCTGGTTAAACTTTGAGGCGGGCGCTTATATCGAGCCAAAAAATCCATGGAAGAATAATGAAATATCAACTTTGTGGATTGCATCTTATGATCCAATTATTAAATTTAATCTAGTTTCTAATGAAATAATT
>QCSX01000026.1 GCA_003209065.1 Prochlorococcus sp. AG-670-N10 | reverse complement strand
TGTTACTTCAATGTTTACTTCCGCACTTACTTCTTGATGTAGTTTTATCTTTGCGACGAAAGAACCTAAATTATGAATATCTGGGACAGTTATGTCTCTTCTATCAATATCTTTTTTCGTAGCTGCCTCTATAGCTTCAGCAACATCTCCATTAGTAACAGTTCCAAAAAGGACGCCATCTTCTCCAACTTGTTTCTTGATTGTAAATCTACCAATAGTTGCTAGTGCGGTTTTAAAGTCAATCGCTTCTTGTTTTACTTTCTCTGCAGCAATTTTTTCTTTTGCTCTTTTTCGTTCAATTTGTTTCAGAATTGAAGGAGTTACATTAGCTGCTTTACCAAATGGTAATAAAAAATTCCTTGCATAACCAGGCGCTACTTCTACTACATCACCATCTCTACCAAGAGTGGCAACTGATTCTGTTAAAACGACTTTTACTCTTTTAGCCATGAAAATATTTATTTATATATTTAATAATAAGACCTAGAGGGTAATTTTACTTTTTTTGCGAATCCTAATTTGGCAAGAATCTTAATATGTTCCCATGTTAAATCAATTTGACCCCTAAATAATCCCTGTCTAGCTGAATTAGGAAATGCATGATGATTATTATGCCATCCTTCTCCAAATGTTAAAGCTGCAACCCAAGCATTATTTTTTGATCCATCGCCACTTTCAAAAGGAGCTTTTCCCCAACAATGGGTAGCTGAGTTTACTAACCACGTAATGTGATAAACCACTACAAGTCTTAGGGGTATTCCCCATAATACTAATGCCCATCCTCCAACACCTAATTTTTGCCCTATCGCATACAAACATAAGCCAATAGGAATTTGTAAAAAGAGAAAATATTTATTAAGGAATCTGTAGTATGGATCTTGAATTAAATCTGCACTTAATTTTGGGACTGCTTTTAATGCCTCAACATCTTTAAACATCCAACCCATGTGACTCCACCAAAATCCTCTCTTACTATTGTGATGATCAACTTCTGTGTCTGAGAAAGAGTGGTGGTGCCTGTGTAGACCAACCCAATCTATTGGTCCATGCTGGCAGCTGATAGCTCCACATGTAGCAAAAAATCTCTCCAACCATTTTGGGACAACAAACGATCTATGGGAAAGTAAACGATGATAACCCAAAGTGACTCCAAGACAAGCAGTTAACCAGTAAAAGAAAAATAAAGCAGTTACTGCAGGCATGCTCCAAAACTGAGGTTGTAATGCCACTAAGGATAATAAATGGATGGCAATCATAAAAAAGATTGTTCCCCATGTTTTGTGTAATCTTGGAGGATATCTTTTAGAGTGGCTAGATGGTTCAAGTAATTTATTCGAAAGTTCTATAACTTTTTCTGCAGGGACAGGTTTTTTTAATTTGGCTGTTTCTTGGAAGATAACTGATTTCATAATATTGGAAAAACTATTTTCAAAAAGGCCGATATGTAATATTATCATACTATACTATTGATTATTTAAATTATCCGTGAGCTTAGGATATCGCGATAAATTATTGAAGGGTCGAAGAGCGATGGCTCATTTGATTCATCTTTGGCACGAGAGGAATGGTTGGTCTCACAGGGTTTTACCCTTGCTGTCTGAAATACTTGATTTAGGAAGAGTACATAATTCTCAGATTTCAAATCTTAGAAATGGAAAGTTGTCATCGCCTGGCCCGGAAGTTTTTCTTGCATTAGCACAGGTCAATACGATTCTTGATCAAGGCATAGAATCGATAAGGGATCGATTAGAAAAGAATCATCCAGAATTATGGAGGTCATTGCAAGATTCTGCTCTTCCATTAAAAAATGATGCTGATAATCCTTTGTCAGCTGGAGAATTATTTGAAATTTTTTCTGGATTAAAACCACTCCCATTGTCATTTGATTGGTATATAGAGGATTCTGAAGCGTCTGCGTTAAGTGATGCTCTTTCTGATCATTTTTGTCAAAATAGGCCTTGGAGATCTTGTAAAACAATCATTATGGATGCGTACACAGTTTCTAAGACACTAAGAAGAGATCGTTTTGCAGAAGTGATAGCGGGAATAAAAGATTTTACAGCAGAAGAATTAGATGGTGAATTGTTAGATCTTTATGAGACCTCAAAAAAACTTTCTTATTTCAATGGAGGAGGACCCAATGCTTTTCTTACATACTTAAGAGATATAGCTTCACAAAAAACAGAAAGTTTAAGAGAATGAAAAATAAAAATTATAATTTTAGCTTAGCCGAAGAAATGGTTATATCTGTGGAAGAAGGTTTAAAGGGTATTTTTAATGAAAGATCAAATCAAATCTATTACAAATTAAAAAATATCTTAAAAATTTTTAAAGAAGAAAAAGTCTCAACTAGTCACTTTAATCAATCTACAGGTAGCGGACATGATGATTTATCTAGGCAAAAGATTGATGAGGTATTTGCAAAATTTTTTCTCGCAGAAAAATCAGCTGTCAGGATGCAATTTGTAAGTGGGACCCATGCTATAAGCTCCGTTCTTTTTGGTATTTTACGGCCAGGGGATTTAATGTTATCTGTAACTGGAACTCCTTACGATACATTGGAGGAAGTGATCGGTATAAGAGGAAAGGGCAAAGGTTCGTTATTAGATTTAGGAGTTGAATATCGTCAAATTAGTATGGATGAAAAAACAAATTCCTACGAAGATAAACTAGTAGATTTTCTTAAACATAATAAATGTAAACTAGTTTTTATCCAGAAAAGTTGTGGTTATAGTTGGAGAAAATCTTTAAATAATAATCAAATAAAACAAATCTGTAATCTTGTTCATTCACTTAATCCTGAGACTATTTGTTTTGTGGATAATTGTTATGGAGAACTTGTAGAAGATAGTGAACCAATTATTAATGGCGCAAATATAATCGCTGGATCGCTAATTAAAAATTTGGGTGGGACTATTGTTCCTACTGGCGGATATATTGCAGGTGATTCTGAATTAGTTGAAATGGCATGTTGTAGATTGACCGCACCAGGAATTGGTGCCGATGCAGGAATTAACTTTGGTTTCGGAAGATTAATTCTGCAGGGATTATTTTTAGCACCACAAATGGTGCACGAATCTTTAAAAGGTGCTGATTTAGTAGCTGCAGTATTTAAAAAACTAGGTTTTATAGTTTTACCCGAGCCTAAATCGTACAGATCAGACATCATTCAAGCAGTTAGATTAAATAATCCACACTTAATACAAAAAGTATGTCAGTCTTTTCAAAATTCTTCACCGATAGATTCTTTTTTAAATGTTATTCCTTCTCCAATGAGTGGTTATGATTCAAATTTATTAATGTCTGGAGGTACGTTTATTGAAGGAAGTACAAGTGAATTTTCAGCTGATGCTCCTTTAAGAGATCCATTTAATATTTTTGTTCAAGGTGGTTCTCACATGGCTCACATCAAAATTGCTTTAATTCAATTAGTATTTGAGTTATTAGAAGAAAATCTAATTGAAAAGGAATCTCTCATTTTTCCATAAATTTTATTATGTCTTATAAGTTTCCAAATTATCTAAGATATGCTGATACACATGAATATGTGAAGGAAGAAAATGGATTGTTTAAAATTGGTGTTAGTGAGTTTGCTATTGATCAATTAGGAGATATTGTTTTTGTTGAATTAGTCGAGAAGGGAACTAATTTACAAAAAGGAGAAACTTTTGGAACAATTGAATCTGTCAAGGCTGTTGAAGAAGTATACCTTCCTTTTTCAGGAGAAGTGATTTCTGTAAATGAAGGAGTTATTGATAATCCAGAAATTTTGCAAAATGATCCAATTGGTGATGGATGGTTGCTAATTATTAAATCAGAATCAAATGTTTTGTTAGACAAATTAATGAATTCAGATGAATATAAATCAAAGGTTGTTCCGAATTAAAGCAAATTTCTAAAAACCGGCTATTTTAAAGAAAAATAAATTAAATATGAATCCCAAAAGCAACTCGGATTTATTTATTGATAGACATCTTGGATTGAAGGATAATGATGAAAAAAAGATGCTTCAGAAACTTGGTTTTAACAATATAGATGAATTTATTCATCAAGTTATTCCTGAAGATATTCAGTTAAAAGAAAAATGTTCGGATGTCTTGCCAAAAGGATGTTCTGAAATTGAGGCATTGAACGAATTAGAAGAAATATCTAATAAAAATCATAAATTTAGATCTTTAATTGGACTTGGATATTACGGAACACATACCCCTAAAGTTGTACAAAGGCATGTGTTAGAAAACCCCAGGTGGTATACCGCTTATACCCCTTATCAAGCTGAAATTGCTCAAGGCAGATTAGAAGCTTTGTTTAATTTTCAAACTTTAATTTGTGAATTAACCGGTTTTTCTATAGCTAATGCATCTCTTTTAGATGAGGGAACAGCTGCTGCAGAAGCAATGACAATGAGTTTTTCTTCAAGGAAAAATAAGTCCTCAAATACTTTCTTAGTAGATGAAAATGTTTTTGACCATACATTTAATGTTTTATTGACAAGAGCTAAACCATTAGGAATTAAGTTAAAACGTTTTAACCAAAAGTACTTTAATAATCATGATGATGTTTTTGGTCTCTTAATCCAGCTTCCTGGTAAAAATGGAGATTTATTTGATCCAACATTTTTAATCTCCCAAGCTCATAAAGCAGAAATAGTGGTAACATCAATTATTGATCCTCTTGCGCAAGTTTTAATAAAACCAATAGCTCAATTTGGAGTTGATATAGCTGTAGGAAGTTTGCAAAGATTTGGAGTCCCAATGGGCTTTGGTGGTCCTCATGCAGCATTTTTTGCATGTACTGAAAAATATAAAAGACTTATACCAGGAAGAATCGTAGGACAAACTCTATCTAGAAATGGAGAACAATCACTGAGATTGGCATTGCAAACAAGAGAGCAACATATAAGAAGAGAAAAGGCGACTAGTAATATTTGTACAGCTCAATCTTTATTAGCAATAATATCTTCTTTTTATGCCACATATCATGGGTCTTCAGGATTAACAAAAATGGCCAAGAGATTAGTTGTTTTTAGACGATATTTAGAATCTTTACTTTCTGAGTTAGGTTTAAAAATACCTCTTGGGAGTAGGTTCGATAGTTTTGATATTTACTGTGAGGAATCTGAAAAGATTCATAAAGAAGCTCTAAAAAACGGATTCAACTTTAGAATTTTACCTTTGGGTTCATCGATCGAGGAATCTAAAGGATTTGGGATTTCTCTAGATGAGCTTACTGATAAAAATGAAATCCATAAGATAGTAACTTGCGTAGCAAATGTGCTAGGAAGAAAAGAAGATTTAACTCATATTACACTTAATAATTGTTTTCAGTTAGAGGGTATTCCTCTAAGAAATAAAGAATGGATGCAACAAAATGTATTTGAAAATTATCAAAGTGAGACTGATTTAATGAGGTATATTTTTAAGCTTGCTGAGAAAGATTTTTCACTGGTTGATGGAATGATTCCACTAGGAAGTTGTACCATGAAATTAAATTCTGCAGCAGAGCTTAGTCCAATTTCATGGGCTAATTTATCATCAATTCACCCTTTCGCTCCAGCTAATCAAACAAATGGTTATTCAAAAATAATAAGCGATCTTGAGAAATGGATTAGTGACCTAATTGGCTTGAATTCAGTTTCATTTCAACCGAATGCAGGCTCTCAAGGTGAGTTTGCGGGTCTATTGGCAATTAATTCTTACTTCTCTTCAAAAGGTGATTTATTAAGAAAAAAATGCCTAATACCGCAAAGTGCTCATGGAACAAATCCTGCTAGCGCGGTGATGGCAGGATTTGATGTTGTAACTATTAAATGTGATTCTGAGGGTAATATTTCTTATGAGGATTTATTAATTAAGGTCCAGGAATTTGATAATACAATTGGTGCACTAATGTTAACTTATCCCTCTACTCATGGAGTTTTTGAATTAAAAATAAGAGAAATATGTGACTTGATTCATTCAGTTGGTGCATTTGTTTATTTGGATGGAGCAAATCTTAATGCTCAGGTCGGATTATGCAGGCCTGGTGATTATGGAGTGGATGTTTGCCATTTAAATTTACATAAAACATTTTGTATCCCTCATGGAGGTGGTGGTCCTGGAGTTGGTCCAGTTGCAACATCTGAAGCTTTAAGTCCTTTCCTTCCTTCCCATTCTTTGAAAGATAATACTTTTAGTCAGTTCGGTTATTCTGTATCTTCTTCACAGCATGGAAGTGCAAGCATTCTTCCAATAAGCTGGATGTACATAAAGATGGCTGGTCAAAGTGGTTTAAGAAAGGCGAGTAGTCATGCAATATTGTCAGCAAATTATATTGCTAATACATTAAAAAATAAATTTAAGATTTTATATAAAGGACAAAATAATTTTGTCGCACATGAATGCATCCTTGATTTTAGAGAGTTGAAGTCAAAAACAGGTTTAAGTGTAAATGATATAGCTAAGAGATTAATAGATTATAGCTTTCATGCTCCAACGATAAGTTGGCCAGTTCCTGAAACTATAATGATCGAGCCTACTGAAAGTGAAAGTTTGACGGAGTTAAATAGATTTTGTGAAGCTATGCTCTTAATAAGCGAAGAAATTGAAGAAATTGAAAATAATATTAATCTCAGAAATAATAATTTAATTAGTAATGCTCCTCATACTATAAATGAGTTGATTTCCGATAATTGGAATTATCCTTATTCAAAAGAAAAGGCTGCATATCCGTATAAAGGTAAATTCGAACATAAATTCTGGTCTTCTGTATCAAGAATTGATAATGCTTATGGAGATAGAAATTTAATTTGTTCTTGTAATGTCAACGATAAAGATTTTTTAGATGACAAAAAATGTGCATAAAGACTAGCATTCTTATTGTTTTTTAGTTACCGTACAATTGAATAAAAAATTTAATATTTTCTTATAGAATTTTTTTAGATTTTTTTATTATTATTATCAAGCATCAAATTTATTTGGGGTATTTGAAGCTATGAGCAAAGATTTTAAATCTGGTAAGGTTAAGCGCTTGCCAATTAATAATTTGAATTTACCAAATTTTGTTAATAATTCCTTAGGGAATAATACAAAGGTAAATTCTGTTGAAGGGACTAATGTAATTAGAGTACCATTTGGAAAAAGATTTCCTAAAAAACAGAGGCCCGATAAGAATCAAAATATAGCTACTTTAATACTTCCAATCAATACATTTATTAATCCTACCCCACCCCCACATGTGGCTTAATTTATAGAAATTTAGGAGAGATTTTGGAGAGTTTCTGAATAATATTTTTGTAATTGAAGAGTAGCTTGGTTCCAATCCCATTTCTCAGCTTCTTTCCTAGCTTCTTTCCTCATTGTTTCTTTTTTATTTTTATCTGCCAAGATTTTTTTGGTGGCTTCAATTAAACTTCTTTCCCCATTATCTTTTTCATCTGGGTTATATAAGCAACCATTTATTCCATCGTTGATAATGTCGGGGATACCTCCTTTATTAGCCCCTATTACTGGGCACCCTGCAGCCATTGCTTCTAACAATACTAATCCGAGAGTTTCTGTGCTTGATGGGAATAAGAATATATCTCCAGATGCGTATGCGCTGGCTAGCTCTTCACCAGATAAATAACCTATAAAGTTTGTATTTGTGTTTTCAAAAATCTTTTCTAACTGTCCCCTGTATGGACCATCTCCTACTAGAGCGAGACACGCTCCGGGTATATTATCTAATACAGGTTTAATTCTTTCAATTTGCTTTTCTGCCGATAATCGACCTACATAAATTAAAAGTGAATCGGTATTTTGATATTTTCCAAATAATTTTTCTCTCATTTTTTCGCTTCTTAACTCTGGTCTGAAGTTCTCAGTGTCTACGCCTCTTTGCCATAAAGCAGTTCTTTGTATTCCTTTATCTTCGAGTTCATTAACCATTGCAGTTGAGGTACAAAGATTTAATAAGGCTTGATTATGGGCAGCTTTTAACAACTCCCATAAAAGGGGTTCTAACATTCCCATTCCGTAGTGTTCAAGATATTTTGGAAGATGTGTATGGTAACTTGCAATTAGAGGAATATTATTTGTCTTTGCTAGCCATATACCTCCAAGTCCAAGTACGGCGGGATTAACTACATGTACTAAGTCTGGTTTGAATTCCTCTAACTTGTCAGATACTGCAGGGCCAGGTAAGCCTAATTTCAACTCAGGATATAAAGGTAGCGGCATTGCAGCAACTCCTACTATTGTTGCTCCTTTATAAGAATTAGGACATCCTTCAGGACAAAACACTATAACTTCATCACCATTTTTTGTTAAGAATTCGATGGTCTTAGTTAGTCTTGTTACAATTCCGTCAACTTTAGGCAGAAAAGTTTCAGTAAAGAATGCTATTTTCACTTTTTTAAGTTAGATATTAAAACAATTTTTAATTATTTTTTATTGCTTTAGCCTGTTTTTTCGTCCAAGTTGAAATACAAGGAATTCTTTTTTTATCACATCTCATAGAGTATTTTTTAGCTACTTCAACAACTTCTTCTAATAAGCCATTATCAAGAGTGGTGGGATTAAGACCTAATTCTATGAAACATTTATTATCAACTATTAAATCATTTTCGACTGCTTCATTTCGAGGATTTGGTAAATAATTAATTTCGGCTCCAGTAAGAGAAGCAACTTTTTTAGCTAATTCGCCAACCTGGTGACTTTCTGTCATTTGATTGAAAATTTTTACTCTTTCGCTAGATTGTGGAGGATTTTCTAGAGCTAGTTGAACGCATTTAACTGAATCTTTTATATGTATAAAAGCTCTTGTCTGTCCTCCTGTTCCATGAACAGTAAGAGGATACCCTATTGCTGCTTGCATGAGAAATCTATTCAGAACAGTTCCATAATCACCGTCGTAATCGAATCTATTTGTTAATCTTGGATCTTTTGATGTTGTTTCTGTATTTGTGCCCCAAACAATGCCTTGATGTAAATCTGTAATTCTAATCAAGTCGTTTTTATTGTAATAAAGAAATAATAATTGATCTAGTGTCTTCGTCATATGATATACGCTGCCAGGACTTGCGGGATGAAGAATTTCTTCTTCAAAACGACTTCCATCCGGTTGAGGAACTTCAACTTTTAAATAACCCTCGGGAATTGTTGCGCCTCTATGTGATCCATATCCATATACTCCCATGGTTCCTAAATGAACAATATGAATATCTAAATTACTTTCTACAATTGCAGCAAGTAAATTGTGAGTACCATTTACATTATTATCAACTGTATATCTTTTGGTATAACTTGATTTCATTGAGTAAGGTGCAGCTCTTTGTTCCGCGAAATGTACGATGGAATCTGGTTTTTCCTCAATAAGTAAATTTAGTAATTTCTGATATTGTTTCGAAAGATCAATATTAATAAATTTTATTGGTTTTCCACCAGTCTCTTCCCATGCAGAAAGTCTCTCATTTATTGAAGAAATTGGGGTTAACGATTCCACTTCAAGATCAATATCTATTTTTCTGCGACTTAGGTTGTCAACTATAATGACTTCGTGATTTTGTTCTGCTAAATTCACCGCACAAGGCCAACCGCAAAAACCATCTCCGCCCAGAACAATTACTTTCACTCAAAACTCCAGAATTAAAATGTTATTTTATATTTATTAAATTACTACAGAGTGCTTCCAATATGCGAAAAAATATTGTAAAAAGTTTCAAATCTTTTCTCTTGAATTGATAAATTGGTAATTATTGCAATTTTTTTAAATAAATTATTTTATTGATATGTTTTTTACTGGTGAACTAGCGCTTGCTAACTTCTGCTTTTTAATTCTTCCAGCTAAAAATGCGTCTCTTCCTGCTTTTACACCAAAATTCATCGCTTTAGCCATTTTTAATGGGTTTTGAGCTAATGCGATAGCACTATTTATTAAAACTCCATCTGCTCCAAGTTCCATAGCCTGAGAAGCTTCACTGGGTACACCTATGCCGGCATCAATTATTACTGGAATATTAGAATTTTCAATAATTATGGATATATTAGATAAATTTAAAAGGCCTTGGCCGGAACCAATAGGTGACCCTAATGGCATCACAGTTGAACAACCTATCTCTTCTAACTTTTTAGCTAATATTGGATCAGCATTTATATATGGAAGAACACTAAAATCTTTTTTTATCAATATTTCAGCTGCTTTAAGGGTTTCAATAGGATCAGGTAATAAATATTTTTTGTCAGGAATAACTTCTAATTTGACGAAATTATTTTCTTCTTGACCTGATAATTTTGCAAGTTCTCTTCCTAAAAGTGCTATTCTTATTGCTTCGTCTGAATTAGTGCAACCAGCAGTATTAGGAAGCATCCAGAATTTTTTCCAGTCAATTTTTTCCAGTAAATTTTCACCAGTTTGATTATTTTGAATTCTTCTGACTGCGACAGTAACTATTTCAGATTCAGTATTCGCTAAACTTTCTATCATTACTTCTGAAGATGTATATTTTCCTGTACCAATCATCAACCTACTTGAGAAGCTTTTACCTCCAATTTGTAAAGATGAATCTTCTTTCATTTTAAAATCCTTTATCTTTTATTCCTTTATAAGGGGTGTAATTATTTCTTTTTTCAATCTCTTTACTCTTTTTAATTGCTGTTTTGTTGTTTGGATCTATTATTAAAACTTTCTTATAAGTTGCATATGCCAAATCATATTCCAGCAATCGTTGTTGTGCGGATGCAAGATTATTTAAAGCAACTGTATAGCCAGGAAGTGATTTTATAGCTAAGTCATAGTGCTTGATTGCTTTTTTAAATTCATTTTGTGCAGCATAAGAAAAACCGAGAGCATTTTCAATTATGGCTTTTGCTTCGTCAGGTTCATTATCATAAGATTCAATAGCTTTCAGGAAAGTCTTAGTTGCCTCTGTATATAACCTTTTTTTTATTTGAATAGAGCCAAATTCATATAATTCAGAGGCTTTTGTTAGAGAATTTAAGCCTTTTTGCTCAAACTTTACTAAATTTGATTCTTCCTTTCTTGTCCTGAGAAATTGTCGAAATACAAAAATAGATATTATTATAAGAACTATAAAAAGGATGATCAAATAGGATTGAAAGGAAGATATTTCCATTACTTATAATATATTTTTCACAATTTTTATTTTTTAATTTAATTGCTTACTGTAGAAACTATTTTTTCAAAACATTGTGGATCGTTCAAAGCTAATTGTGCAAGCATTTTTCTATTGATAAATATTTCAGAGCTCTTCATACCATTAATTAATTTGCTGTAAGTTGTGCCATTAATTCTTGCCGAAGCATTTATTCTTGATATCCAAAGTCTTCGGAAATCTCTTTTTCTTCTTCTTCTATCTCTATAAGCATTGCAGAGAGCTTTCATTACTCTTTGATTTGCTGTTCTAAAAAGATTTTTGTTTCCTCCTCTGAAACCTTTTGCTAGGTTTAAGATTTTGTTTCTTCTTTTTCTGGCTATGTTGCCTCTTTTAACGCGTGCCATAAATTTATTTTGAAAGTAATTTGAATGCTCTTAAGCGTAAGGAATCATTAATTTTACATTATCAGCATCTCTTTCATCAACAACTGCTTTTGTTTTAAGATGTCTCTTCAATTTTGAGCTTTTGTGATCTAATAAATGATTATGGAAAGCTCTTCTTCTAGTAAATTTACCCGTAGCAGTAGCTTTAAATCTTTTTGCTGCTGATTTACGAGTTTTAAGTTTAGACATTTCCCTGGATAATGTTTAATCTAGTTAATCTAAACCTTTATATGCATTGGTGCAAATTAAAGTTTTGAATTGAAAAGTTAATGTCGAACTTATGCTGCGCAAATTGAACGTAAAGTCTCTGATTTATGGATGTTGGTTATTTTGTTCTATTGTGCCAATATTGACATTAAGTGGCTTTGCAGAAGAATCTTCAAAAATAAATCCTACTCAAGAATTAAAAAAAGGTAATTTTTTAATCGGATTGAAACAATACTTAGGAGCTAAGAGTGATAATGTTCTAGAAAAAAATAAAATTACTTTTACTACAAAAAATGATTTCTTAAAACTCTATTCTACTAATGGTATCAATCATAAATCTAAAAAAATAAATATTGTTTTGAAGAAAAAGACATTGAAGACCCCGTTCACTGTTGAAAGATTCGTATTTGGTCCATTTGCAAGCTATGAATCTGCACAAAAGCAAGCTGAAAAATTAAAAGAAGAAGGTTATCAAGCTCTAGTTGCCTTTCCAAAAAATTGGGAAGTTTGGATTCCAGTTGGCAAAAATCTTCCGAATACAAAACTAAACTATAAACTGTTTGAAAAATCCTACAAGTCAACAATTACCCCTTTTCTTGTTACTGAATACTCGCAACGTGAACTTCAAGGCCCGATATATATATCTTCATCTCAAGAGATAAGAATTAATGATATCAATTTTGGTAAAAAGTTTTATTTAGCTAAAGATTCATATGGAACTTGGACGTTGATCCAGAAAATTAAATTTGATGATTACTTAAAAGGTGTTCTGCCTCATGAAATTGGCTCTAATTCTCCTTTAGAAGCATTGAAAGCACAAGCAGTAATTGCGAGAACTTGGGCACTTTATAATTCTGATAGATTTAAAATCGATAAATATCATTTGTGTATAACTACTCAATGCCAAGTTTATAAACCTCCTCTGATTAAATATAAAAATGTACATAAAGCGATAGAAGATACTTCAAATTTAATAATCACTTATAAAAAGAAACCAATTAATTCCTTTTATCATGGATCTAATGGAGGTATATCAGCTATTGCAAGTGAATCTTGGCAAATAAAAGATTATTATTATCTGAATTCAATGATTGATGGTTTAGGTTCTATAAAGAAGGCTTTTAAGCTTCCAATCAAAAGTGGGGATGAATTAAATAAATTCCTAGAGTTTTCAGATAAAAAAGTTTATGGTAAAAAGCATTCTCTTTTTCGATGGGAAAAAATACTTTCTAATGAGACAATCCAAAATAATCTTTTAGATAATCAATTAATTGAGGAGAAATCAGATTTGGTTGATCTAAATATTATTGAAAGAGGTTTCAGTGGAAGAGTAATAAGGTTAGAAATTAAGCTAAAAAATTTTAAGAAACCAATAGTTCTCGTAAAAGATGATATTCGTCGAATTTTGAGTTTTTTGCCGAGTAATTTATTTACTATTAATAAATTAAATGATAATCTTTGGCTTTTTAAAGGAGGAGGCTTCGGTCATGGTGTAGGTTTATCTCAATCAGGAGCAATAGAAATGGCTGAATTGGGATTTACTTATGAACAAATATTGAATCATTATTATAAGGGAACAAAAATTAAAAAAATTGAGATATTGTCTCAATAATTAAAATAAAAATTATAAGTTAACATTTATGAGTAACGGTTTTTATAAAAATCGAAGATTAAAATCATTTTTATTTTTTACTGTTTGTTTATCAGTAAGTACTATTCCTCATATCTTTCAATTCAAACATTTTCTATTTTTTACAATAACGATTTCTTTTTTAGTTGCTTGTTATGGATTAAATGTAATTTTAAAAAACGAAAAAAGAAGTGTTTTTTCACAAAATTATGAAAAGATAATTAGTGATGATAAGTTACCCGCTCTCGATATTTTAGTTGCGGCTAGAGATGAAGAAAATGTTATTGAAAGGTTAGTTGAAAGATTATTTAATTTAGATTATCCAACTAATAAATTAAATATTTATATCATTGATGATGGTAGTTCCGATAAGACTCCTTTAATTTTGGAAAGGTTATCGAAAGAGTTTGACAAATTAAAAATTATTACTAGATCTGTAAATGCTGGAGGTGGTAAATCAGGAGCATTAAATTATGCTTTAAAGTTTACAAATGGAGAATGGCTATTAATATTAGATGCTGATGCTCAATTGAAAAATGATACTTTACCAAGACTATTTCGTTTCGTTTATGAGGGATCTTGGTCAGCAGTTCAATTAAGAAAATCCGTCATAAATGTAAGTAAGAATTTTTTAACCACTTGTCAGTCTATGGAAATGGCGATGGATGCAATTTTTCAATATGGGAGATTATCTGTCGCGGGAGTATCTGAATTAAGAGGTAATGGACAATTAATTAATAAAGAAGTTCTACTTAAATGTGGTTCGTTTAATGAAGATACAGTTACTGATGACTTGGATTTAAGCCTTAGGCTTTTACTTTCTAAAGCAAAAATTGGGATTCTATGGGATCCTCCTGTTATGGAAGAGGCAGTTGAAAATATATCTGCTCTATTTTCACAGAGACAAAGATGGGCTGAAGGAGGTTTACAAAGATTTTTTGATTATGGCGAGCAATTATTTTCAAAAAAAATTGAACTTATTCAAAAGTTTGATTTAACCTTTTTCTTTATCTTGCAATATGCCTTGCCTATTATTTCTTTGATTGATTTGATTTTAAGTATTGCTCTAGTTGAATCGCCCAGTTATTGGCCAATCTCCATAACAGCATTTACTTTATCGGGAATTGCAGTTTGGTATGGTTCTTCATGCAAGAGTGAAGGTCCAGTTTTACAAAATCTCAATTTGATGATGATGTCAGTTGCTCTTGTGTATCTATCTCATTGGTTTTTAGTGATACCATGGGTAACAATAAAAATGTCTATTTTTCCTAAAAAGATTCTCTGGAAGAAAACACTTCATACTGGTGTTTAAGTTATTCATCTAAATCAATAATTTCCCCATTAAAAAAATTTGCTAGATTTTTGGAACTATTATTATGGGATTCTGTTTGAGGTTTATTAGTTAGAGGGGTTGAATTTTGAAAATTAGTGCTTTGTCTTTCCTTATTTTCATTTAATCTCTTAATTACTTTCTCTTGTGATTTTTCAGCGTTAGTAGTATTAATTTTTTTGCTAGAAAAGTTCAGCTTTATTTTATCCCCAAATACTTTTTTTATAGCATTCTCAATTATTACTTTTCTACTTTTGATCATATTTTCCCAGTTAGGAGATAATGCAATTAAAACTTCATTCGAATCAACACTGGCAAGTTCTGCTTGCTGAGAAAGTAACATTTTTGTTGATGGCAATTCTAATTTCGAAAGAATTAGCTCCCACTTTTCTTTTAAATAATCAGTTTGATTATCATTTTTAGAATTTTGGTTAATATCTTCATTATTAATTAATACTTTCTTATTGAAATCTTCTAATTCGTTTTGGTC
>QCSX01000025.1 GCA_003209065.1 Prochlorococcus sp. AG-670-N10 | reverse complement strand
AAAAAATCTCATAAACTTCTCTGGTAGAAGCTAATTTAATTAGAAAATATTACAATTTTTTTTGTATATGAGTAAATTTACTAATTTTTCCTTTTGATTGCAATAAGTATGCAAAAGTAATTTAAATCTACAGTTTTAACAAAAAAAGCTGGATACAAATTTTTACTCTGGGCTATCATACGCCATATGACTTAAAAAGATATGGATTTTAATATATTCAGGGTTTGTCTATACCTCTAATGAAGCCATTAACTATGCATGCAAATATAGTTTTTAAACTTACAATTTTTTATAACTAATAAAAAATAGGCTATTAATACTAAATAGCCATTTGCCAAAATATTTTTTATATTTTGATTATTTCTGAGGCATCTAATTTATCAATCATATAAACTATTAAGCCATAGCCTAATTTTTATATGTACTGTCTCAATTTGTAGTATTGATGCTTTGAGAGCACTTAGTCGCTGGTTCAAATCCTGTCATATTCAATTCATAGGATGTCTCCAATTACATCTTTTTTATTTTGTATATAGTCTTATATGTAGATCTCACACTTAAAAACCACTAAAAACAACACTTAAAAATGGAAGTCTTTTCCCATCCTTCTTCTAATAATTTCTTATATTCTTTCCTTGCATCCTCAATACTTTCAACCCTGCTTCCTTTCATAACTGGTTTACTAGCTCGCTTATAAACACATCCATAACTTATTTCCATAGCATCAATATTCTGAGAAGGTTTACTCACATTTTCGAATAGTTTAAATACTTTTATCCTGCTTCTATCCTTATTTATCAAAGTAAACTCTTCCATTAATTACCTTTTTCTCTTAACTCTGGGAAACAATTAGCAATATGTATTAAGTCAAACACTTCTTCACTATCATAACTTTTATTTGGAACTCCACTTCCTACTTCTATACCTCTAGCTTTCATCTTCTTTAAGATAATCTCTTGTCTTTCTTGGCTAGACATTGATTTATATTTTCCCCTTCTTTCTTCTTTATCCAAAATTAAAAAAGTTAAGATTATAGTACCCATCATAAAAATTAAGCTCCATCCCTGCGAGTTAATCCTCATTAAATACTCCATATATTTATATATTAGCTTTTCTTTTATCTAGCCTTTTTCAAATAAAGATTCTTTGTATTTGCTTTTCCTGATGTAAATAATAAAACTAATATAATTCCAAATAGACAAGTAAAAATAACTGTTAATTCTATGAATTCCATTTTAAACCTCCCAAATAGGCAAAAAAGTTTTTTTTCTTTTTACTGACTCTTCATAAAGAAAAAAGAACATATAACTACGAGTAACTAAAATGCAAAAGGTAAAGAATGCTAGAGCTACACAAATAGGACAATGTGGAAATCCCATATTGATCAAAGTTTTTTTTTCATTCTGTCAATAATAGTTATCATTTCATCTAACCATTCTGAGTTTCTTTTTGATTGTCTCTTATGATTTTGGAGGGTTTGTAAAGTCATAAAATAAACATTCTTGAATTTCATTTATATTATTGCGAAAATCCCTTTATATCAATAAGTAAAAATACTAAATCTATTGCTATGAATAGGCTTTTTAATAAATATATATAATTAAATAACAATAAAGTATTTAAATAAAATGAAATTAATTTCCTTTTGCAAACTTACTTTTGATTTATATTGGAGCTAATAGTATCAATATTAGAGGAATATATTTGTGCTTTATTATCTTTTTCTTTTAATAAATTACTAGTAACTTTAAATGTAATAACTGCCGCAGAAACAAGGACTATAACCAGTAATAAGTCTCCTATTGTTATTCCTCTTTCTTTAAAATCCATAATTAGTTGAAATCTGGTTTTATTATATAGTAATAATATTGTTTTTCTTAGAGTTTTTTATTTCTAAAGTCTCAATTATATTTTGTAAAAATATAAACAAATCACAATAATGTAAAACATATCTAGACTTAGTATTATGTTATCGAATATAGAATTGAACTGATAAATTTACTTTTAAAATGGTTTTAAATTTTTGCAAAAAAATTATCTTGAAATTTATACCCTTAAAAGTTGTTGATAAATTCTTTTACTTTCAGTTATTGCTGATCGCCCCATTTTTAAAATTGTACACTAAATATACTGGTGCAAGCTTACCAAAATCTCGACAACTTTTAAAAAAAGTAGGCGTATACCCTATTTTAGATCACTATTATCAGCCATTATTTAATGATGCTAGATTAAAAAAATCTTTAAGAGAACCAAGATATCTCCCAGGGATTAATTTGAATCATAAGGAACAAATTGTTTTAATGAAAGAGTTAATTTATAGTAAAGAAATTAAAGATCTAAATTTAACGAAATCACCAGAATCAATCTACGATTTTGATATTGGAGGAGCTTTTAAATTTGGAGATGCAGAGTTCCTTTATCAGATAATAAGACTATTAAAACCAAAGAAATTTGTTGAAATTGGATCAGGAAGTTCAACAAGGATTGCTTACCAAGCCTTGAAGAAGAATAAAGAAGAAAACAATCTTAAATGTGAGCATATATGTATTGAGCCCTATGAGATGCCATGGTTAGAAGATATTGGAGTAAAAGTAATCAGAAAACTCGCCGAGGATTGTGATCCAAGTATTTTTTCCAGTCTAGAAGAAAATGATATTCTTTTTATTGACTCTTCTCATATAATAAGACCTCAAGGTGATGTTCTTAAAGAATATCTGGAGATAATTCCAACCTTAAAAAAAGGAGTCTATGTTCATGTTCACGATATTTTTACACCAAGAGATTACTTAGATGAATGGATAAGAGATGAAGTTCATTTTTGGAATGAGCAATACCTTCTAGAAGCCTTATTGTCAAATTCAACTAAATATGAAATAGTTGCAGCACTAAATCATCTTTATCATAATAACTTTAATGCTCTAAAAAAAGTTTGTCCATACATTTCAGAAGGATTAGAGCCAGGTTCACTCTATTTTAAAATAAAAAATTAAATGTTTAAAATTGCATTAGTCAAAGAGGCTTGTGACATCAATATATGGATCGGTGACAATAAAGACACCTCCTCAGATCTAATAAGATCATCCTTACAAAAAGTTGGACCAATAGGCTTATTAGAATCATTTGGAAGTGATTTTTTTATAGTAAAAAGCAATAATTCAAATGCTGGACAAAAGATTAGATTTTCTCAAATACCTAAAAATTATATATCCGAAGAAGATTATAAATTAATTGAAAGAACCAAGATAAAAGTCAATTCCTCAAGATTTCCCTTTAGATGTCCAAATGATTTTTCTTATGATGCTGAGAAAATAAATTGGTCAAAATACGATATTGTAATTAGCATTAATTTTGCTGTTCCTATATCAATAAGAAAACAACATCCTAGTATTTTATGGATATGCATGACTGGAGAAGGAAGATATCCTGTTCTAAGTTCATGTTGGGATTACTTTATTTCTCATGATTATCCAAACACTCCTGTTGCAGAGCTTAAAATAATTAATATGCCATATACCTTCATACCACCAAGGTATATTTTTAATAATTTCAAGGAATCTCAAGATAAAAAAGGAATTTATATCGAAATCAACAGCAAGTCAAGGTATGAAAATGAAAATCAATTAAATAATCAAACGTTGTTTAAAAAGTTTTATTCATTAAAATTAAATGTTGAATTTCATTCTGAAGATATTGAGAAAAATTTAAAAAAAATTGCATCATCTAAATACTTCATTAAATTAAAGGGTCGCCCTGTCAGGGGGAATAGTTTTTTGGAGGCAATGTCAGCAAACTCTCTTTGTTTACTGCATTACAATGATTGTTATGGAAAAATTCCTTTTCACCAATATTGTTACTTTAAAGATGAAAACCATTTAATTGAAAAACTTCAATTTCTTGAAAAAAATAATGATTTTTTAATTGAACTATTAAATTATCAAGATTTAGTACTTCAAAATATGATTGAAAATGTAAAAATTCAATTTGAAATTGCCCTCTCTAATAAAAGGAAGGATTTGGAGTCAAAAAGGTCTATTAAAAATTCAAAAAAAATTGGTATCAAATCAATACTCCAGAAATCATTACAACCAATAATTGGTAGTGCTCTTCACAATAGCCTTATTAGAATTAATGATCGAACTATCGATAAAGAGAAATATCTTCCTTCCATATTAGAGTAGCTTTTGAAATAATTACATTTTTAATCCCATTAGTCTTAAACAATTTAGTGAGGCAGTATAAGATTATTTGCCATTGTTTTAAGTCAACTCTTAGCTTCGCCATTCATTAAATTTTACCTTTAAAAACTTTTGAATATATTTTCTGGAGCTTGATTTTTTACAATATCTTTAACTATTTTGCTTTAATTTTATTTTCTATTGTTTTAAATAACTATTTAATTCCCTAGATTTTTCATTTCTCCCTCTCTTATAAAATATTCATCAGAATTCAATTTAATAGAGTTAGTTTTGGAAACTTTTGTATTTTTTAAATATATATCAGGAATAAATCTAAAATCCATTGAGACTCTGGTTTTATTAGTTTTATTAATCAAATCCCCATGTTTATAAATTGACGTATTGAAAATCGCATATTCTCCCGATTTCAAATTTAAAGGAACATAATCTTCAAATCCTAAATTTTTTTCAACATGTAGTGCTGAAGAATTTTTACATTCGGTTATAGCATAAAAACAATTTATTTCTCCCAGTGGATGTTCATAATCAGAATCTCTATGAAATTCAAAAACAGATATGTTATTTGGGAAATGAAATCTAAAAGTTGGATAACGTTGTATTGACCATTCACCATAATAATCTGTTTGATTTTTAAGTTTATCAACTATTTCAAGAGAAAGTTTTTTATAGTAAAGCCAAAATTCACTTGAATAAAAGTTGGGCAAATCAAAAGTTGAATATACTGCTTTATGAAATAAAGTGGCTTGATCTGAATCATGCATTAATTTTTTATTATCAATTAATTTTTTATGTAAATGATCAAGAGCATATTCGTTTTCTTTGGAAACACAATGAAAAATAGCATTCTTTATATGATTACAAAATGATTCTTTAGAGATATCTGATGACTTAAAAATTAAAATTTTCTGCTGAGTCATTTTGATTAATATATAAAAAAAAAACGTTTTAAATTAACAATCAATATAAATCTAACTTTCTCAATATTCACTAATAGTTTTTAAAACTAAATCTTAGTATAATCGATAACCCCTACAGATAGTTATTAAGTAGTATTTGAACATTAAGACTATAGCATAAGAAAGTAGTCGTAGTCTAGTAAGTTAAGTCATAGCTATAGCTTTTGCTAAAGCGATATAAAAAAAGAGGGATAATAATATCTCTAACTTCAGATTGATAGTTTTAAAATAATAATTATATTTATATGAGACACTAGTACTTTCTGGGAAGAGGATTTTTCTTAACAAAAGTCTGTAGAATAGTGTTTGATATACATTCGCTTAGATATAGGTGTTCATATATTCAATGCCTAAATAAAGTACTGGACATTTAATATTTCTATCGCAAATGATAATAGTATTCTTTTAAAAGGCTAGGTATATATTTAAATCCTTAACTCTTATCAATTTTAGCTTCAAATCTTAGCTAATACTTTTTTTAGACTAAAAATTAGAGAGGCAAAAAAGTTTCTACTTGTGCTTAAATACATAAAGTCGACTATAATAAAAATTATTTAAGCGGTTTTTATTAACCCAAATTTTAATTTATTTTGTTAGAAGAAGTTCTTGCCATATTCATTTTGATTCTTAATAGTATTGGATTAAGATTTCTTCTTCAATACTTACGACAAAAATGGATTTGTACATTTGCTCATACTGCCACTATTACAACTTTACCAGTCATTACATATATTATTACAAGCGTAATCTCTAGAGATATTGCTCTCTCTTTAGGAATGGTAGGTGCTCTATCAATTGTTAGATTTAGGAACCCAGTTAGGTCACCTTTTGAACTTTCTGTTTATTTTGCTGTAATTACAATGGGTATAGCTGCTGCAGTTGATTTAAAATGGCTCACTTTTTATATTTTATCTATCGTTATGGTTTTTCTAATCTTAACTTTAGTAAGTAAGATTTATAACAATTTTTTCGCAACTAAGTTTTTTATAAGTTCATTCTCAGAGGGTGATTTATATAGTTCCTTAGAGATAAATTCTCATAAACCAATAAAATTATTAGATGAAAGTCCTTTGCTAAAATCCAAGAGCAAATCCAAGGATCATATCTCTTATGTTTTAATATCTGCAAATTTTACTAAATTAAAAGATTTATTATCTTTGGTAGAAAAAGATAATTCGATTTCAATTGATTATCAATTAAGTGAATAAATTAACAAAAATAATATTTAAAAAATTATCAATAATAATACTTTTTTATACTCCAAATTTATTAGCGGAGTGTAATTTTAAGACAGGAGAATATATTAATAAATTATCCCAGCCCTCATCAATAAAAAAAATTGAATTAAAAATACCTAATAATAGAGGATATATAATTAATTTTGCCAGAATAATCAAATCCTCTGGATATGTTCCCGACAATCTAAAGAAAAGTTTTAAAGCAACAATTAAAGTTTATTATCCATTTGGAGAATGTTTTTATACTGGAAAAGTTAGACAACACGGAGATGGCAAAGATCATACTTACTTTAGGAATCGAAAACCTTATAGATCATTAAATGTCCGCCTTGAAGAGGGGAATATTATGAATGCGGTTGGATTTAAACTCTTTTTACCTCAAAGTCGTAACAATAAAAATGAGGTTTTAGGAACTTTAATTCTCAAAGAATTAGGGTTTATTGTTCCAGAGACTTTTCAAGTCCTTGTATCAATAAATAACTCAGAAGGGATTATGCTTTTCCAGGAAAGCGCCAGAAAAGAAATGTTAGAAAGAAACAAAAGAAGAGAAGGCCCAATATTTGAAGGAGACGAAACCTTATTAATGGGTAACTCAAAAAAATTTGAGGGTATGGGGCCAATAGAACTTGAGGACATAAGCTTAGCAAGGCTATCTAATTGGAGATACCTTTTAAAAGGTGAGAATCATAAATTTATTACCCTTAATTCATTTAGTAAGTTACAAAATCATTTTTTAAAATACGTAAGTCAAAGTGATCTGGTCAAAAATAATTTAAGGAATAATTTTAATTTATTTGCTGGCGAGAATATACAACCAATTTTTAGGGATTATCAATTTGCATTACTAATAATGAATGGCCAGCATGGATTAAGGCCTCACAACAGAAAATTTTTTTATAACAGCCTTACTTCATCATTAGAGCCTATTTACTATGATGGCAATCTTAATCTCATTAAGGATTTTGAATCGTCTGAGAATAATAATGATAAAAACTATCCAGGTATTTTTGATAAAAAATATATTTTTAATGGAATTCAAAAATTAAATAAAATAAATTTAAATTCTCAAATTTTTTATGAATTTAAATCAAGAATTTTAGATTTTGACACAAACGACGAAAAATATTTTCTTTCAAGCATCGAAAAAATCATTAGTAATTCAAGCAAACTTAAAAAATCTATTAGTCTTAATCAATATCCAACTCCCAAAAAAAGAGAAAAACAAGATAATATTAATAAATATATTTCTAGTACTAAGTTTCATAATATTTTCCAAACGCATCTCAAATCAATAATTCCAGAAACTAATAATAATTTAATTGAAAGCTATAGTGGAGAAATGTTTAATATTAATGATCTTGAATTGGCAAGTTTATTGTCAAATTTCACTATCTCAAAAGATAAGAAAAGATTTGAAGAAAATAGATTTGTTTTTATAAACAATAAAAAGATACCAGAATTACCTTTAATAAATTATCAATTAAATTCTAAAGGGGGAAAAGATTCTATTTTGAATATTTTTTACATAAAAGGAATAGGCTTAGATGTTAATGAAAAAAACAAAACAATTAATATCACTCAGAATAATAAGAATAATTGGGTAATAATTAAAGATTCTAAATTAGAGGATTGGGAGATAAATTTCAAGGGTATTAACAATGAGTTGAGTAACTACAAATTTGAAAGAATTAATAAATATGGACATACGGGATGTCTCAATATATTTAATTCTAATTTTAAAAAAACTTCCATAAATGTAAAAGGAGGAGATTGTGAAGATAGTTTAAATATTATAAATTCAATAGGCGATATTAAAAATATAAATATCTTAAATTCTTTTTCAGATGGAATTGATTCAGACTTTTCAGAATTAGAGATAGCATCGTTAATTGTAAAGAATGCAGGTAATGATTGTTTAGATTTGAGTAGAGGCAAATATAAAATAAAATTTACAAGTTTAGATTTTTGTAAAGATAAGGCAATATCTATTGGTGAGAAGTCAACCCTTAAATTAAATAATGGCGACATTAAGAACTCAAAAATAGGTATCTCAGTGAAAGACTTTTCTACTTTAAATGCCGATAAATTAACTATTAGAAATTCTGAAATTTGTGTGGAATCTTATATGAAAAAGCAAGAGTTTGGGGGAGGGAAAGCTGTTATAGAGGAATATAATTGCGATGGTATTTTTAATGAAGATATAAATTCAAAAATAGATTTTTAATTTAATATGTCTTTTAGAAAAGAAAGAAAAATAAAATTACTTAAAGGAGAACAAAAACTTTTAGAAATTAATCTTAAAAAAAAGGGTATGAAAAAAATACATGCTCCTAGAAAAATTTCAAGTTGTTATTTTGATTCAAATAATTTGACATGTTTTTATGAGTCTGAAGAAGGCATATTACCAAGAAGAAAAATTAGAATTAGATGGTACAATAATAATCCTAATTTGTTTAAAGAAGAAAAAATATCATCAATTGAAGGTAGATTTAAAATTTCTGACAATTTTTATGATGAAAAATTTTTAAAAGATTTTAAGAAAGAAATTTTTTCAAAATCTTATGGATTTTTAACACCTTCATTAATCGTGAATTACATTAGAGAATATTACATCTATCAGGGAGTTAGATTAACTTTTGATTCAAAAATAAATTATATAAATTTAAGGAACAAGACGAAAAAAAATGCCTACGATTCCGAAGCCGTAGTTGAAATTAAATCAAAATTTGAGGTTTCCGAAGATTTTTTAGATAATTTAATTCCAAATAGAATTTCAAGATTTTCAAAATATTGCAGAGGAGTAATCCTAACAAGACTAATCTAAATATATATCTTATTGGAAAATATATTTTTTGGTAAATTTAAACCTTCTGGAGAAATTGCCAAAAGACTAATTTTATATAAAAACTTAGGAGAAAATAAAGTTATTTAATAACTTTATAATTTTACTCTGGAATACAATCAATAAGTAAATTTAGGATTTATTGCAAAACCTAATTCAGGGTTAAATTGATTAAATTCTCTTACAAAAAAACTGTTATAATTATAATTCTAAATGATTTTCTCTTAATGAAAATAAAAGCTTTAGTAATAAACTTTTCTCTTTTATTATTTTTTATATTAGGTCCGGCAGTTGCTTTGACTTTTTATAAGAGTATAAAAAATATATTTAAGAATCCAGAAGATAACATTTTTTATTTATCAAGACATTTAGAAAAAAGCGAGGTAGAAAATATTTTAACAATGCTTAAAAATCCAGTTATTTATCAATACAAATCTTTCACTTCTTGGGAACCAAAACCTATAAAAAACGAACTTATGAATATTCAAGGAAAATATAATACAAGGAAATCATTAAATGAAAATTTGGAGAACTCAAATTGGTTCTTTGGCGGATCTACAATGTTTGGAATAGGGGCAGTTGACAACAAAACAATTCCGAGTAATTACGCATCTATTACAAATGAAGAAGTTATGAATTTTGGGAGAGAGGATTGGAATTCAAGACAATCTTTAAACAAACTCATTAATTTGATGGGTGATGGATTAAAGCCTAAAAGAATAATTTTTTATGATGCGGTTAATGATATAAGACATCAATGTAGTAATCTCACAAAAAATGAGAAAATACCTTTTCACGGTAGAGAAACAGTTTTTAGAGATTATATATATAAAGGCGAATCTGATTTCTTAAGTTCTTTTTTTATATCATCTAATAATTTCCTTCAGAAATTCAGCAAATATATTGTTTCACCATATAGACATTTGATCATCAAATTATATAGGTCTGGAATAGTTAAAACAAATCCATACAAACCTGCAGAAGAATTAAGTTGTACTAATAATCCTATAAGAGCAAATTTAGTAGCTAAGCATCTAGTCAATAATTGGTTTGTGGCATATCAAATAGCTAAGTCTAAGAATGCAAGTTTTTTAGCCATCCTTCAACCAAATACGTTTACCTCAAATTCAGGAAATTTCAAAGACCCATCTTTCGAAAGATTCTCTTATTTAAAATCTAATTTTGATGCAGTGTATCCAGAAATAAGGAAGGAAATGAGGAATTCATGTAACTACGATCGAGATTTTTGTCAATCCTTGATTGATGGATCTCAATGGTTGGAGGGTTCAGAAGAAGAGTATCTAGACTTCTGTCATGTTACAGGAAGAGGAAATTTTATTATTTCCAAAAAATTGAATCAAGAAATTTTAAAAAATAATATTAACAAAATTAGTAAATAGAGACGCTAATTACTCCCTATTTTAAATCAACTATTAATTAAGTAAAATCAAATTATTTTAATTTAAATCAAAACATTCTAAAATTTTCCAATGATTTATATCCTCATCTACTTCAACTATTGCAATTTTTGACATCTTAATTGATTTATTAAATTCAGGTAGTTTTGAAATCAAAAAAATTTTTTCTTTAATTTCATGATTTCCATACGACAAACTAATGTGAGGAGAATAATTATTTTCCAAATCAAATTTATTTAATTGGTAAATATTTCTTCTTAGTTCTTTCAGAGGTCTTGAATTAATTATTGAAATATAAAATGATTTAAACATTTCTTGCCTAAAATCATATCCATTCGCATTCAACATAATTACAGAATTATATTGTCCAAAATTTTTTAATTTATTTAGAAAATTTTTATCTATATTCAAATAAGGTCCTGTAAGAGTTATATGAGTTTCAAAAATTGGGCTTATTAATTTACTTTGAACTTTAGCTTTTATTTTATTTAGAAGATTAGTCTCTCCAGGAGGGAATAGTCCCCATACCCAATAAACTTTATTTATTCTCATCTCATTAATTTAATTAATATTTGGCCATATAAATTTAAAAGTATATTTCTTGGAAATAAGAACTGATAAGTTTGAAGAAAAACACATTAAAAATAGAGGAAAAATCTATAAAGTATTAAAAACTATTATAAGGTTTAAGAAGAAAAATAACTTTTAACTGAAGTTATATCTTCAAATTGTAGTTGTGAGGTTTTATGAACTAATAATCTATTAGAACTAAATAGTTCGTTAATGCAAATCCTCTAGCTGCGATTTACTTCTTAGATATATTAATTATTCTTATATTGATTATTTATAAAGTTTTTATTAATTTGATCTATTAAAAATACATTTTCTTTAATTAGTTGTAATTATTTGAATTAGAATATTTATAGATAATAAATTTGAATACGTTTTTACTAAGTAAGTTACTACCTCTAATTTTTTCACCATTAGGAATAGTTTTACTCCTATTGGTTGTTTTTATTATTAGAAAAAAAATTAAATTTATTTATACGGCACTTTTATTTTTATTTGTTTTTAGCAATGGAGTTTTATCTGATAGCTTATGGAGATTATTAGAATATCCATGGAAGAGATTGGATTATTCGACCCTTAATCATGCTGATGGGATCGTTGTATTAAGTGGTGGTAGGCATTTGCCGCCGGGTAATACAAAAAAATATGAATGGGGAGATCCAGACAGGTTTCTTGCCGGAATAGAACTTTATAGAGCAAACAAATCGAATAAACTGATATTTACTGGAGGAGTAGATTTCTTTAGTTCGAATATATCTCCAGAAGGAAATATATATATTGAGGAAGCGATTTCAATGGGTATTCCTAGAGAAGACCTTTTAACTACATATCCTGTTTATAATACATTTGATGAAGCTGAAGCAATTAAGAAATTACTCAATGAAGAAATAAACTCAAGTCAAAAAAAGATAATATTAATTACTAGTGCGTTTCATATGAAAAGAGCAAAAAAGGTTTTTGAGAGACAAGGAATAAATGTTTTACCTTACCCTGTAGATTTTAAAAGTAGTGGAAATTTTATTTCATCAATACGAAATCCGCTTAAATGGATGCCTAATGCATCTAGTCTAGATAGAAACTCAAAGGCGATTAGAGAAATTATTGGAAGAATTATATATGGTGCTTGGAGATAGAAGTTCGATCAAGGCAAAGTTTCTTTAGATATCTTTTTGCTTAGATCTTTATTTAAGTATTTCTTTATACCTTTAACTTTGTTAAAGATTTATATAAAAACCTTAATTAATAAAAATTAGCTACAACTTAACTTCTTGATTTCATGTATTTAGGAATTAGAGGAGCTATTGATTTGGTGCACTAGATAGCAGGGTATAAAAAAGTATTCCCAGTACTTTATTAAATATAAATGTTCCAAAGCCTTTGTTTTTTTTTGACAATCGATATAAAATTAGAGTTATAAAAAGTTATCTTATATGACTAATAAATTTTACAATTGGTGGTCAAAGCACAGAAGAGTAATAACTTTCGCAGGTTTTTTAATCTTATTAGGTTTGTATGTGTCGCCAGTAATTAAAGAAAAAAAATATAAAAACATATGCATAAGGCTCTCGGAAAAAGGTGCTTTAAATAAATTCCAGGGAGATAATATTGGAGAAAAAATTTTTAAAGAAACTGGTTTAACTATTATGGAATTAGCAAAAATAGAAGGTTATAAAAATTGCATAAAATGATTAATTCTATTAATACGAAAGATTTACCTATAAAAGATTTAATTATTTCAGGTCTAATAGTTTTCATGATGTCTACTATAATCGCAAACATTTATAATCCATTATGGGGTTTCACATATGCTTTCACTAATATTTTAACTCTTACTTTCTTGAGCTGGCTTTATCATGATTCTTGGAGGCAAACGCAGTAATTTAATTCTATGTAGAATTTTTTCTAGAAACTGATTAGGAGATATTAATTAAGCCAACATTAATTAAAAAATTTTTTTAAGATAGAAAAAACAATCATAAAAAATTGAGTAATTCAGATTTTGATAAAAATGGAGTAGATAGTACTGGAACTCATTGGCTTCAATATGCTGCTTTTGCCTTTTTAGCTTTTGCTATCTTCATTACTTGGGCTTTCTTTTATGATTATAAATTTCATAATTTCATAGTAAATTTTCTAAGAGTTATAAACTGCAGTGGCTTCAATTGTAACGGCGTTTACTAGGATTTATATGGCTAATCCAGACCAAAAAACGATCTTAATTGAGCAAATGTCAAAAGATATCATAGGAATTTGTAAAAAATTTCAAGATGATTCAGGATCCTCTAATTCTGAAGTTAAAACTCTTTTAAGAGAAATAGCTAATTTATGGAAAACCGAAGAAAAAAATAACTTCGGGTTCAGATAAAAAAAGTCATGCCCGTTAACTTATTAAATAAATAATTCCACTATTTTTGTACTTTTATATTTGTTCCATATTTAATTTTTACTATGTAAGAAGCTAAAAAAGATAGAACCAAAAAAAACAATAAACTTTCCAAAGAAAATTGTGGCAAAACCATGAATTTGAGGGAGAAAATAATTATAAATACATAAAAACGAACTTTTTTAAGAAAATCAAATAAGAATGTTTTTCTTTGCTAAATATTTCTCTGATCTCCTTAATGCTTTTATAGAGCCTTTAAAATCTCCTTCATTATATTTTTCATCACTTATTTGTTCTAATAATTTAACAATATTATTTATTTTAGATTCATCAATTCTCAATTTATGATCATTTATTAAGTCAAATTTAGATGAATATAAAAAGGTTAATTCTTCTTTGAATTTTTTAAAAATATCTTCATTACAAAATTTCGAATTTAATAAGATTCTTACCTCCCTTTTATCTTCAATTGCGCCTTTGAAATTTCCTTTCTTAAATTTTATTTCACTAGACCTCGTCTTATTAATAATTTTCTCAATAAATAATTTATCTAAATAAGGCATTTTTTTAATTTCTGAATCAGCTTTTAATACATTTACCAAATTAGAATGTAAATATATTTAATCATTAATATCATATTTTTTTAACCAATTACAAGTCCTTTCTCAAGAAGTAAATCATATACTTTTACACTTTTTGTTTTGCCTATTTTAGGAGGATTATGAATATCTAAAATTTCAGAAAGGCACATTATCCAAGAAGTTCCTTTTCTTAAATTAAGACCTTTACAAATGTGAGTAGGTGCAGACTTAAAACAAGCCCCATCTGTAGATATATTCATATTCATAATCTGAGTTTCAAGTTCTAAGGTTAAAAGTTCTATTTCTTGATTAGAAAGAGTTGTTCCAAAAGAATACGATTCTATTAATAATTGATAGTTCATTTAAAGTAAAAAACACTCGCAAAGCAAAATTATTTAAGCAATAGTTTTTTTAACAAAGCCAACGAGTGATTTTTGTCCCTTCATAAATATGTCCAGAGGCTTCGACAATTGGCTTTGTTTCAGAACTTTTGAAAATATTATATAAAACATTTTCAGGACCTTGAAACATTACTGTTGCCCTTGTTGGATCATCTAAAGATTTTCCAAGATAAAATGTCTTAACCCCCATCTCATTGAACATTGCTTGTTGTTCAGGAGCCTTCATATGCGCTTCATATTCTTCAAAAGTATTACTCAGTTTAAAATCGAGAACTGTTGTTTCAATAGTCATAAAATTCATAAATAACCTTTCTACAATTTTAGATCTTCTTTCAAAAAAACACATAACTAAGAGGGAGATTTGAAAAGATTTCGATTCATTAGGAAATAATTAATTATTAAAAAATAATTTTTTATTCAAAATAACTATTAATAATTTTTATATATGAGTTATAAATCAACTATTAAAAATCATTTTGTATTTTGGACTCAAAGATTTCTCAAAGAGAGCAATGGACAAGTAAGCTCGGATTTATTCTTGCGGCTGCTGGTAGTGCTGTCGGCCTCGGCAATTTATGGGGTTTCGCTTATAGGGCATCTCAAGGAGGAGGAGCTGCTTTTGTAGTTTTATACATATTAATAGTATTAATTGTTTGTCTTCCAGTTTTTGTCGCTGAAATGGCTTTAGGAAGAAGCTCTATGGCAAGTTCATTAATTGCTCCCATAAAGTTAGGAGGAAAGAATTGGTACCCACTAGGAATACTTTTCTTTATAGCTCCTTTAGGTATAGCTTCTTATTACTCAGTAATAATGGGGTGGACGGCAGATACTTTATTTCACTCATTATTTTTTGGATTACCAAAAAATCTTGGAGAAGCAGAGAATTTCTTTGGTTCTATAAGTAGTGGAAGTAGTGTTTTATTAGGACATTTATTAAGTCTTTTACTTACAGCTTTTATAGTTTCATCGGGAATAAAAAAAGGTATAGAAAAAGTTACTAGATACTTTATGCCTATACTTTTCATAATTCTTTTGGGTCTCGTTATTTGGGCTACCACTTTATCTGGGGCATGGGAAGGTTATAAGACATTCTTATTAAAGTTTGACTTTGCAGAATTAAGAAACCCTCAAACAATTAGAAATGCATTTACTCAAGCATTCTTTTCTTTAAGTTTAGGTATTGGAATAATGGTGACTTACGCTTCCTACTTAAATAAGAAAAGTAATTTACCTAAATTAAGTATTAGTGTTGCTTCATTAGATACCTTAGTAGGACTAATGGCAGGTTTAATTACTTTCCCAATAGTTTTAACCTTTGGCTTAAGTGAAGCTATCTCGGAATCTACAGTTGGAGCATTATTTATTTCTATTCCAACAGGATTAGGTTCCTATGGAGCCGCAGGGAGGGTAGTGGCAGTTGCCTTTTTTGCTCTAGCTTATATTGCTGCTATTACTTCTTCTGTTTCTTTATTGGAAGTACCAGTATCCTCATTAATGGATAAATTTGGATTTCAAAGAGGTAAATCAGTTTGGATTATCACTCTATTTTTATTTTTAGCAGGAATTCCATCAGCATTAAATTTAAATATCCTTGGAACGGTTGATTCAATATTTGGTGGGGTATTACTTATATTTGGAGGATTCTTAGTATCATTCTTCATGGGATGGGTGGTTCCTGCAAAGTTCAATGAAGA
>QCSX01000024.1 GCA_003209065.1 Prochlorococcus sp. AG-670-N10 | reverse complement strand
CCTGAACAACATACAGATTTTATATTTAGTGCTTTAGGAGAGGAATTAGGTTTTTTAGGCTGCGTACTGGTTCTTTTTTTGTTTTTTGTTTTGATTAGTCGTCTTGTAAAGTTATCAAAAAATGCCAGAACTCATTTTGAGTCATTAATAATTATTGGTATAGCTTCAACCTTCTTATTTCAGATTATTATTAACTTATTCATGACTATTGGATTAGGACCAGTAACAGGAATCCCTCTACCTTTTATGAGTTATGGTAGGACTTCTTTATTGATAAATTTTATATGCATTGGTCTAGCCTTATCTACTTTAAATCGCTCTAGATCATTAAAAAGTTAATGAAATCTCTGATAACGATAAAAAAAATTCAAGATTTACTACTTCAGGGATTAAATACTTCATATGTTGATGATGAAACCTCTAGGCGGATGTGGTGGGCCTCTTTAGAAGTTGTTCAAAAAGAGTTCCTTTCCCATACCACTCAAAAAGGAGGATTTTGGGTTGCTTCTCCTTTGCCTGCTCTCACAGATAAAAAATGTCTAACAAAAATGAAAGGTTGGTTATGGTCTCCAAAGGGTTTCCCATATTTTCAGATGGATAACGCTGGATTCCTACCAGTAGATCATTCCATAAAAATTAAAGAAGATAGTAATTTTGTTAGGAATTACAAAGTCTTAAATTTAAATACTAAAGATGGTTATGAACCTTTTTTAATAATTATTACTACTAATTTTCAATGTCTTTTAACAATTGCAGGAGAAAAAGACAAGAGAACTTTACTGATGAGATGCGATGAAAAGAGCCTAAAAACTGCAATTGAATTGATTGATGCAAAATTGAATCAAGAAAATTCTGAGGAGGCACTTAATTTTCGTAGTGCAATTAAAAATTTAGGAGATCTTAATATTAATCATGAATTTGAAAACAGTTTTTGGCCTAGTTTATCAACTAAGTTGGCAAATTTAATCCCTAAATTAAGTGTTCAAAATGCAACTAAAAATGATGATAAGAGTGATCAACTAACAGAAGCAAAGTTATTACAAGCTATTTCTCATGAAGTCAGAACTCCTTTAGCAACTATAAGAACTTTAATAAGTTCTACTCTCAGGAAATATAGTATGGACGAATCAATGAGAAACCGTTTAATTCAAATTGATAATGAGTGTAATGAGCAAATTGATAGATTTGGTCTTATTTTCAATGCTGCTGAACTTGTAAATAATGATATCTCCCCCTCTAATCAGCTGGCAAGAATAAATTTAGGGGAAATTTTATATAAATTATCACCTGTTTGGAGTAAACAATTAAAGCGACGTGGGATTTCGGTAGAAATTGATATACCTAAACAACTTCCCGAAATTTTGAGTGATTCTGAAAAATTAGAATTAATGTTAAGAGGTCTAATCGATAAAAATACTAGAGGATTAAGAGAAGGTAGTAGTTTAATCTTGGAGTTACAACCCGCTGGACAAAAATTAAAACTTCAATTAAAAGTAAAAAAATTTGATAATGGTAAAAACGAGATTTCTAATAAAGAATATGGTTCTGATATTGGTCCAGTACTTAATTGGAATCCGCAAACAGGAAGTTTACAATTAAGTCAGGTTGCGACTCAAAAATTATTAGCAAGTTTAGGAGGCCACGTAACTCAAAGAAGAGATACTGGCTTGACAGTATTCTTCCCAATTGCAGATACAGAATATATTTAAGTGAATATTTTTTTACATTTATTAAATAATGTAGAAACTTTTTAAGTAATAAAGAAATTTGTAAAACATGAATGCTAGTTTCTTATAAGAAATAACTTTAAAATTAGGATGACTGAAACTTTAGTTGGTCAATTTCCAAAGCATATTGGTAGTACTGGGGGTTTATTAAACTCTGCAGAAACTGAAGAAAAATATGCCATTTCATGGAATAGCTCCAAGGAACAAGCATTTGAATTGCCAACTGGTGGAGCAGCTGTTATGCATGAGGGAGATAATTTAATGTACTTTGCAAGAAAAGAACAATGTCTCGCTCTTGGTACACAATTAAGGGGTTTTAAACCTAGGATTGAAAATTTTAAAATTTATAGAATTTTCCCTGGTGGAGATATTGAATTCTTACATCCTAAAGATGGAGTATTCCCGGAGAAAGTTAATGAAGGTAGAGAGAAAGTTGGTCATAATCCAAGAAGAATAGGAGAGAATCCGAATCCTGCAGGTTTAAAATTTACAACTAAAGAAACTTTTGAATAAATTATCAAAAGTTGATATAAGAGATAAATATAATTATAATTTGGACTGAAATTACCAGTATGATCAGTTCTCAAAAAGATAGTTTTTTAAAGGCTTATAAAGAAGGTAAAAATTTTATACCTATTCTAAAAACTTGGCCTGCAGATTTAGAAACTCCATTATCGACATGGCTTAAATTATCAGATAAAGATTCACATGGTGTCTTTCTTGAATCCGTCGAAGGCGGTGAAAATTTAGGCAGATGGAGTATTGTTGCTACGAATCCTCTTTGGGAAGCAGTTTGTCGTGGAGAAGAAACTATTAAGTCTTGGAGTAATGGAGACAGTGAAAGATATAAAGGAGATCCTTTTGATTTATTAAGAACTTGGACAGAAGAATATAAGTCATATAATATCGATAATTTACCTTATGTTGGTCAATTATATGGTTCCTGGGGTTATGAATTAATCAATCGCATAGAGCCTAATGTGCCTATCAACCCTATTGAAGAAAATGATATACCCTATGGATCTTGGATGTTTTTTGATCAATTAGTAATATTTGATCAAATGAAAAGATGTATAACTGTAGTTGTATATGCTGACACTTCTAGTGCATCAGAAACTTATGTTGAAGAAATTTATCAAGATTCGATTTTGAAAATTAATAGAATTAGAGATTTAATGAAGGCTCCAATTAGTGATAGATACGCTCTTAACTGGAATGATAATAAAGATTTAAATATTGCAATTTCAAGTAATTGGAATAAAAAAGAGTTTGAAGAAGCTGTTGTTTCTGCAAAAGAATATATAAAAAAAGGAGATATTTTTCAAATTGTTATTAGCCAAAAATTTCAATCGAAAGTTAAAAGTGACCCCTTTAACTTATATAGAAGTTTAAGGATGGTTAATCCTTCACCTTACATGGCTTTCTTTGATTTTGGATCTTGGTATCTAATAGGTTCTAGCCCTGAAGTGATGGTCAAAGCAAAGAAGAATAAAAATAATCAAATAGTTGCAAGCTTAAGACCGATAGCTGGTACCAGGCCAAGAGGTAATGATGCTGAACAAGATTTAAAATTTGAGAAAGATTTATTAAAAGATCCTAAAGAGATATCAGAACATGTAATGCTTATTGATTTGGGGAGAAATGATTTAGGAAGAGTATGTAAAACAGGTACAGTAGAGGTAAAAGAATTGATGATAATTGAAAAATATTCACACGTAATGCATATAGTTAGTGAAGTTGAAGGTATTTTAAAAAGTAATACTGGGGTATGGGATTTACTTAAAGCATGTTTTCCTGCTGGTACAGTAACTGGGGCTCCAAAAATTAGAGCTATGCAATTAATTAAGAACTTTGAGAAAGATGCTAGAGGGCCGTATGCAGGGGTTTATGGGTCTATAGATATAAATGGTGCACTAAACACTGCGATAACAATAAGAACAATGATAGTTCAACCTTCTAATGAAGGTGAATATATAGTTTCTGTTCAGGCAGGTGCTGGGATAGTTGCAGATTCATCTCCTGCGAATGAATATCAAGAGACTATTAATAAAGCCAAAGGTATTTTAATGGCATTAGCTTGTTTGGATAGATAAATGAATAATGGTAATTTATATAAAGGCTTTGAAGTAGAACTCTTTACTGGTACTCATAATAATCATGTTGGAGTTTCAGATGATATAGAAAAAGCTTTTTCAAATTTTGTCAAAGAGCCTGATAACAGAAATGTTGAGTATATTACAAATCCAGAAAAAGACTATAAAGCAAGTTATGAGAACTTATTAGAACCAAGAATAAATTTACGGAAATGGTTAAAGAAAAGAGATTTAACAATAATCCCTTCTTCCACATTATGTTTTAAACATAATAATCAGTTTCAACGTTCTGAGAAAAATAATGTTTATCATCAATTTATTCAAGAAAACTATGGTATATCAATTGCCACTTCAAGTGTTCATATAAATTTAGGTATTGATAACTTAGATAAACTTTTTGCAGCTATTCGACTGGTAAGGTGTGAGGCTTCTTTATATCTATCAATAAGTGCAAGCTCTCCTTTTTTGAATAATAAACTTACTAATAATCATTCACAAAGATGGATTCAATTCCCTAAAACACCTAATAAAGTGCCAATTTTTAATAATCACGAAAACTACATAAGATGGATTAATGAAAATATTAAAAAAGGAAATATGCATAATATTAGACATTTTTGGTCTTCTATTCGCCCAAATGGTCCCCAAAGACCACATGTTTTAGACCGTCTAGAATTAAGAATTTGCGATTATGTCTCAGATATTGATTTATTGTTGGCAATTACAGCTTTACTTGAACTAAGGGTCATTCATCTATTTGAAAATATGATAGCTTTAGATCCATTAATTTCTAGTAAGTTTTCTATGGATCAATTAACAAAAATATGTGATCAAAATGAAATTAAAGCTGCACAAAGCAGTTTAGATGCTGAATTAATTCATTGGAGAGATGGAAAGAAAGTGATTTGTAGAGAATGGATAAAAAATTTATTAGTTGATTTATCTGTAACTGCAAAAAAGTATAATATGATTGATCTTTTGAAACCCATCTATAAAGTTCTCGAGGAGGGAAATCAATCTATGAATTGGATCAAACAATATAGAGAAGGATCATCTATAGAAGATATTATGAAATATACTATCCACGAAATGATAAAGAATGAAGAAGAAAGTATTTAATGATTTAAAGAAATATTTGATCCCATTAAATTTACTTGTGACATAATAATTATATGGAATCTATGCAGCAATTTGAAAATGATAATGTGGATCTTATAAGTAACAATGATCCATTAGATAAAAATCGTTTATTGATAGAAGATTTGTGGGAGTCTGTGTTAAGGGAAGAATGCCCAGATGATCAAGCAAATCGTTTAATGCAGCTCAAAGAATTAAGTTATTCCAATCAAGTCGAAGAAGATAGTTCAAAAACTTTTAAAAATGAAATAGTTGATATTGTGAACTCTATGGATTTAGCTGAATCGATTTCTGCAGCTAGAGCTTTTTCATTATATTTCCAGCTAGTTAATATATTGGAACAAAGAGTAGAGGAAGATAGATACATACAAAGCTTTACTAATAAGAACTCTCAAAAATCGCATGATAATCTTGATCCTTTTGCTCCTCCTTTAGCTAGGCAAAATGCTCCAGTAACATTTAGAGAATTATTTTATAGGTTGAGAAGATTAAATGTTCCTCCAGGTAAATTAGAGGAACTATTACAAGAAATGGATATTCGATTAGTTTTTACCGCTCACCCTACAGAGATAGTTAGACATACAATTAGGCATAAGCAAACTAGAGTAGCTAACTTGCTTCAAAAAATACAGGTTGAAAAACTTTTAGCAGTTGAAGATATTAAATCACTCAAAATACAATTAAAAGAAGAGATAAGACTATGGTGGAGAACTGATGAGTTGCATCAGTTTAAACCATCTGTCATAGATGAAGTTGATTATGCTTTGCATTATTTTCAACAAGTTCTCTTTAATGCGATGCCTCAGTTAAGAGGGAGAATTTCATCCGCTCTTACTGAAAATTATCCAGACGTACAGATGCCAACTGAATCTTTTTGTACATTTGGATCATGGGTTGGCTCTGATAGGGATGGGAATCCATCAGTTACTCCAGAAATAACTTGGAAGACTGCCTGTTACCAAAGGCAATTAATGTTAGAAAGATATATCAGTGCGACCTCTTATCTTAGAGATCAATTAAGTGTTTCAATGCAATGGAGTCAAGTTAGCTCATCTCTTTTGGAATCGTTGGAAACAGATAGAGTGAAGTTTCCTGAAATTTATGAAGCGAGGGCAACAAGATATAGATCAGAGCCTTATAGATTGAAATTGAGTTATATTTTAGAAAAATTAAGATTAACCCAAGAAAGAAATAATTTACTCGCAGAAGGTGGTTGGAAATTATCTTTAGAAAGGGAATCAGATACTAAAAAAGTAGAGTTCGTTGAAAAATTACATTACAGGTCTGTTGACGAATTTACTTATGATCTTGAATTAATTAAAAATAGTCTCAATAGTACTGATTTAACTTGCGAGGCAGTAAATAAATTATTAACTCAGGTACATATTTTCGGTTTTTCTTTAGCAAGTTTGGATATCCGTCAGGAGAGCACAAGGCATAGCGATGCAATTCAAGAATTAACTAATTATCTTGAATTGCCTAAACAATATGATCAAATGTCTGAAGAAGAGAGAATAAAATGGCTTAAAGCTGAATTAAATACAAAAAGGCCGTTAATTCCAGCTGAAGTTAGCTGGACTAAAAGTACTGAAGAAACGTTCTCAGTTTTTAAAATGGTAAAAAGATTGCAAGAAGAATTTGGTAGCCGTATTTGTCATTCGTATGTCATTTCAATGAGTCATAGTGCATCTGATTTACTTGAAGTACTTCTCCTCGCAAAAGAAATGGGACTTATTGATCAAAGTTCCCAAAAATCGAAATTATTAGTTGTCCCTCTTTTTGAAACTGTTGAGGATCTGCAAAGAGCTCCCGAAGTAATGAATCAATTATTTCAATTAGACTTTTATAGAACATTATTACCAAAAGTTGGAGAAGGTTGTAAACCTATTCAAGAGTTAATGTTAGGTTATTCCGATAGTAATAAAGATTCAGGTTTTTTATCTAGTAATTGGGAAATTCATAGGGCTCAAATTGCTCTTCAGAATCTTTCAAGCAAAAATAATATACTTTTAAGGCTTTTCCATGGTAGAGGAGGTTCAGTAGGTAGAGGAGGAGGTCCTGCTTATCAAGCGATATTAGCTCAACCAAGCGGAACGCTTAAAGGTAGAATAAAAATTACAGAACAAGGAGAAGTTTTAGCTTCTAAATATAGTCTTCCTGAGTTGGCTTTATATAATCTGGAAACTGTCACAACAGCAGTTATTCAAAATAGTTTAGTTAACAGTAGACTTGATGCTACGCCAGAATGGAACGATTTAATGACTAGATTGGCTGAAACTTCGAGAATGCAATATAGAAAATTAGTACATGAAAATCCTAATTTGCTTACTTTTTTTCAAGAGGTTACTCCAATCGAGGAAATTAGTAAATTACAAATCTCCAGTAGACCTGCAAGAAGAAAAAAAGGCGCAAAGGATTTATCAAGTTTAAGAGCTATCCCGTGGGTTTTTGGATGGACACAGAGTAGATTTCTTTTGCCAAGTTGGTTTGGAGTGGGCACGGCGCTATCAGTTGAATTAAAATCAGATCCAAAACAAATTGAATTATTAAGAGTACTTCATCAAAGATGGCCCTTTTTTAGGATGCTCATATCTAAGGTAGAAATGACATTATCTAAAGTTGATTTAGAAGTTGCGAAATATTATGTGGATACACTTGGTAGTAAAGAAAATTCAAAGTCGTTTGATGAGATTTTTAATGTTATCTCTAAAGAATATAGTCTTACTAAATCTTTAGTCCTTGACATAACGGGCAAAAATAAGCTTCTAGAATCAGATAGAGACTTGAGATTATCTGTTAACTTAAGAAATAAAACAATAATTCCTTTAGGATTTCTTCAAGTTTCACTTTTAAGAAGACTGAGAGATCAAACAAGACAACCTCCAATTAGTGAGTTTATAAATGATAGGAATGAATCTAAAAGAGCTTATAGTCGTAGTGAACTTTTAAGAGGAGCACTTTTAACAATTAACGGAATCGCTGCTGGAATGAGAAATACAGGATAATCGTTGCAATATTTTTCCACAAAAAAACTAATTCTCCCAGAGGGTTATTTGATTAATTCTTCTGAAGTACCAAATCCTAAGGATCTAAATAGACTCTTGGTAAATTGTGATTGTGAAACATTCCCTATCCAAAAGCTATCTCTTGCTATAAAGAATAGTAATTTCTTTTTTACGATCCAAAGTGAATCTAAGAATAAGCTCTTTGGCTTTGTAAGGGTCACATCAGATAAAGGGCTAAATGCTAACTTATGGAATCTAAGCGCTGAGCAAGGTAATAATCAAAATCTTTTTTATTCAGTGTTACTTCAAGCTACTCTTGAAAAAATAAATAGGGAAATGCCAGGATGTAGTATTTCTGTTCAAGCCCCTGTATCTTCATTTAAAAGTTTAGAAGATAGTGGTTTCATACTAGATCCTAATGGTATTAGGGTAATGGGTTATAAACTTTAAATCCTTAATTACGAGCATGGAGGGAGTCGAACCCCCGACAACCAGAACCGGAATCTGATGCTCTATCCAACTGAGCTACATGCCCTTAATTTTTCAATTTCTTTAAAGAAATTCTAAATAAGTTAAATTTAGCTAATTTAACTAAGGAATGCATTAAAAAAATTTTTTTAAATAACTTAAAAATAAATAATTTTCGAAACCATAAAAGTTTTGAGGTTGATCTTAATGAACAAAGAACTATTGTTCTTGGTTGTAATGGTATTGGTAAGTCGAATTTGCTTGAATCAGTTGAATTTCTTAGTCAATTAAGGTCTGGTAGAGCATTAAGTGATAAGGATTTAATAGAAAACGATAGCGAGATGGCAGCTATTTTTGGTCAAATTAATTTTACTGATGATTTGAAAGTAAATTTATATAGAAAAGGAGCTAAAAAGATTTACGTTAATGACTCTTTATTGAAAAAACAGAGTGAAATAAAAAATTATATTAGGAGTGTATGTTTCTGTTCTAATGATATCAATATTGTTAAAAGTGAGCCTAGCTATAGAAGAACATGGATTGATAAAGTTGTATCTCAGCTTGAACCTGTATATCTAGATTTGATTCATAGATTTAATAGACTCTTAAAACAAAGAAGTTATTTTTGGCGTTCAGAAAGCTTTCAAAAAGATCAATGTTCAGAAGTTATTGAAAGTTTTGATATTCAAATGTCATTAATTAGTACAAGAATTTTTAGACGTAGGAGAAGAGCACTTTCAAAAATTAAACCATATGTTGAATATTGGCATAATCATTTAAGTAAATCCAAAGAGCAAATCGGTCTAAATTATCTCTCTGGTGTCGAAAATATAAATCAGGAAGAAGAAGAAGAAGGAGTAATTAGTAGCAAAATATTAGAACAATTACAAAGGCAGAGGTCAATCGAGGCAGTTACTGGTAAATGTAGCTTTGGCCCTCATCGTGATGATATAGAATTTCTGATTAATGATATCTCTATTAGAAAATATGGCTCATCTGGGCAGCAAAGGACTTTTATTTTGGCTTTAAAAATGGCTGAACTTGACTTATTGCGTAAAATGATAAATTTACCACCTCTTCTTATATTGGATGATGTTTTAGCTGAGCTTGATAACACAAGGCAAAGTTTGTTATTGAATTCGGTGGGGAAAGATAGTCAATGTTTTATCAGTGCGACGCATGTAGATACATTCAACCAGTCTTTTCTAAGCTCTTCGCAAATGATTCATTTATAATTAAGATTGTGGAATTTAAGCTAATTTAAACTCGTTAATGAAAGTCCCTAAGAAAAATCAAACCTTTAAAGCACTAAATGATGAGAATAGATTACTTTATAAAAGTAAGCATTTTTTGTTGGAACTATATAGTTGTGATTACGAAAAATTAAATGATGAGTCTTTCTTGCGTTGTACATTAAATAATGCTGCCAAAATAGCTAATGCAACAGTTTTGAATCTAATAAGTAATAAATTTGAACCTCAGGGAGTTACAGCAATTGCATTACTCGCTGAATCTCATATTTCAATACATACATGGCCTGAAGCGAAGTATTCTGCCGTTGATATTTTTACATGTGGCCAAAACATGAAGCCAGATATTTCTTGTAAATACTTGATTCAAGCTTTAATGGCTGAAGAACATCTCTTGCGTGTAATTAATAGAAATCCTCCTTTTAAGGTTCATAATAAAGTAACAAAAATAAATTAAATTATGATATTAATCGATTTAGCTTGCCGCTGACTAAACCTTCAAGATCTAAGCTTGTACAATTGAACCCTAAATTAGAGAAATAACTGATTAATTCATGAAAATCATATTCTTTACAAAATATTTTTAATTCATCCTGAGGAATTTCTATTCTTGCTGTCGAACCATGACATCTTACTCTGACTTCAGATATTCCTCTTTCTTTAATATATTCTTCAGCTTTTTCTACCATATTTAGTCTCTTATTTGTTATTTGATGTCCATAAGGAAATCTTGATGATAAACATGGTTGAGCAGGTTTATCCCACCATGGGAAACCTAATGCTCTTGATACATCTCTTATATCTTTTTTTGTGAAGTTAAATTTTGCTAAGGGAGATACAACTCCTGCTTCTTTCGCTGCTTGAATCCCAGGCCTGTAATCATTTAGATCATCAAGATTTACTCCATCAAAGACAATTTTGTAATTATGTTTTTTAGCTAAATATGTGGTGTGTTTGTGAAGCTCTTTTTTACATGCAAAACATCTGTTTTTTGGATTTTCACTATAACTTGATTGATTTAGTTCTGATGTCTCTATTTCTAAATGTTGAATCCCAATCCATTTTGCTTGACTTTTCGCTTCATCCAGTAATGTTTTAGCTAATGCAGGTGAAACACCAGTAACAGCAATTGCTTTACTCCCTAATTGCTCGAATGCTAAAGAGGCTACTAATGTACTATCTACTCCACCTGAATAGGCAACACAAACACTATTGAGATTTTTGATGAAATTTCTAATTGTTTGTAGTTTTTTACTTTGTTCTTCAGATAGAATTTCAAGTTGATAGAACATACTATAGTTTTTAAAATTTAAGTAAAGTATGGAAAATTTTATATATTATTAAATTTTTAATAATATTATTAACTATAACTTAGATTAAATTTACTTACTTTTTTCAATTGACGAATACAAGTAGAAATAGAGGTATTGGAATTGTCACTGCTAATGACAGTCAAGAAAGATCCAAAGGTCAGCTACATATTTATGATGGGGAAGGAAAAGGTAAAAGCCAGGCTGCCTTAGGAGTAGTTTTGAGGACAATAGGTTTAGGAATATGTGAAAAGAGACAGTCTAGAGTATTGTTACTTAGATTCTTAAAAGGCCCCGAGAGGTCATATGACGAAGATTCTGCTATTGAAGCATTGCAGAGAGGTTTTCCGCACTTAATTGATCATGTAAGGACAGGAAGGTCTGAATTTTTTAACGCTGATCAAGTTGCAAAATCTGATATCGCGGAGGCTGAGAGAGGTTGGAATATTGCTAAAGGAGCAATTGCTAGTTCCCTTTATTCAGTAGTTGTTCTTGATGAATTGAATCCGGTTTTAGATTTAAAGATGCTTAATATTGAGGAAGTGGTTAATTCTCTTCAAAATAGACCTGATGGTTTGGAGATAATTATCACAGGTAGGGCAGCGCCTTCTTCATTAATAAGAATTTCTCAACTTCATTCAGAAATGAGACCCCGTATAAGAGGCGATTCAAATACATCTCTTAGAAAAATTAATAATTCTGGTGGAATTGAAATTTACACTGGTGAAGGAAAAGGTAAATCTACGAGTGCACTTGGTAAAGCGCTTCAAGCTATTGGTAAGGGAATATCTCAAGATAAGAGTCATAGAGTTTTAATCTTACAATGGCTCAAAGGTGGTAATGGTTATACTGAAGATGCTGCTATTGAAGCTTTAAGAGAGAGTTATCCACATTTAGTTGATCACCTACGTTCTGGCAGAGATGCCATAGTATGGAGGGGGCAGCAACAACCAATTGATTATGTAGAAGCAGAACGAGCTTGGGAAATTGCAAAAGCGGCTATTCTGAGTGGTTTATATAAAACAATTATTCTAGATGAACTAAATCCAACTGTTGATTTAGAACTCTTACCAGTTGAATCAATATATCAAACTCTCCTTAAAAAACCTGCAGATACAGAAGTCGTAATTACTGGAAGATGTAAAAATGAACCCTCATATTTTGAACTGGCAGATGTATATTCTGAAATGGTTTGTCACAAACATTATGCAAATGTTGGTGTTGATTTAAAGAGAGGGGTAGATTATTAAAGCTTTTTCAAATTATTAATTAAATATTATTTGATTGATTTTTTTAATGCCGCCTTCAATTGACTTTGATGGAATTTTAAATTTCATCAAAATCTTTGAAGCTTTTTCTGATCGTTTTCCAAATTGGCATAACGTGAGAACTTCTTTATCTAAACTTTCTTGTTTAATAAATTTAAGGTGTGATTCTTGATCTAGAATATTTAGGGGTATAGATATTGAACCTTTAATAGAGCATTTATTGAATTCTTCATTTTCCCTAACATCAATAACGAGGATTTTGTTAAATTTTGTTTTGTATAAAAATTCAAATTCTTTGGTATTTATTTTCTTGATTTTAATATTATCCTGGCATCCAATGTCTTTATAAAAATCTTCAAACTGAGAAAGGTTTTTAATTGTTTTATTTAATTTATCAGCTTGTAAATTTAATGTTTTTATATTCATATTAAGTAGGTCGAAAATCATAATCTTTCCATCAAGAATCTCTCCTTTTTTTAAAATAATTTTTATAATTTCATTTACTTGTAAAACTCCAATAAGACCAGTTGAAACTCCTACAACTCCATATTCTTCGCAACTAGGAACATTGTTTCTTGAGGGAGATTCGGGTAGTAAGTCTCTCAAATTAGGACTATTTTTATTTAGATTAAAAACACTTAATTGGCCTTCAAACCCAATAACACTTCCAAAAACTAAAGGCTTCCTAAGTATTAAGCAAGCATCGTTTATTAAATATCGAGTACCAAAGTTATCTGAGCAGTCACAAATAATATCAAATTCATTAATAATATCAAGGATATTATCTGAATTAATTCTTTCAGCAAAAGTTACTACTGAAATATTTGGATTCAATCTTTTGATTCTTTCTTGGGCAGAATCAATTTTTAAATTTCCAACCGTATTTGTTTCATGAATTATTTGTCTTTGCAGATTCGATTTTTCAACTTGTTCATTATCAACTATTCCAATAGTTCCAATTCCTGCACTTGCAAGATAAAGTAAAACTGAAGAGCCTAAACCCCCTGCGCCGATGCAAACTACTGAACTGTGTTTAAGTTTTATTTGACCTTTAAATCCTATTTCTTTTAAGGTTAAATGTCGTTTGTACCTTTCTTCCTCATCTAAAGTTAATAAATTAGATTTGAGATTAATTGATATCGGCATTCTTGATTTTTATAAATAATCTATGAAAATATAATAATTAAAATAATTACTTTAGCCTTTTTATTTTTTTTCTGTTGATAAAGTTTTTTAATGTTTTGTGTTAGAACAAGACAATATTGTGAAGATTTTGTAAATCAAATTTTAGGTAAAATATCTTAAAAATGTATTAATATCAATATGTCTTGCAAAATACAAAATGTTTCGGTTCTGAATTATGAATGACAAAAAGGTAGTCAACAGACAAATTTTCCGATACTGTCTGGTTCATATATTAAGTTGACTGAATTCATGAGTGATAACACTCCTGAGTCAAATCAAGACTCCGGCTCCGATACAAACTCAGAAAATAAAAGCTTTTCAGAGAAGTATTCTGATGTAATGGGAAAAATCAATGAAACACTTGGAACTATTGATTGGACCCAAATGGGAAAATATGGTAAAGCAGCAGGCGTAATAGCAGTTGTAGTTATCGCCCAAATAATAATTAAAGTTGTTATTGACACGATTAATTTTTTCCCAATTCTTCCTGGTCTACTAGAACTACTAGGTGTAGTAGTTGCTGGTCAATGGAGTTGGCAAAATCTTCGTACTAGTGAAAATCGTGAAGCAGTTTTAGAAAAGGTTCAAAATCTTAAAAAAACATATTTAGGATAAATTTAGTTTATAAACTCAATATATCCTTGATATATCTTTGAACTTGATGACAATATGACCCCCCAAACATATTGGCATGATTTAAAATATGATAAAAATTATAAATTATAGTTCTTTTTTCAAATCCTTTTTTAATAGGGATAACTTTATGATAATTTTCATAAAATTCACTTCCAAAATCCCCAAATAATCGCGTCATGGCTATATCTACTTCACAATCAGCCCACCAAGATGCAGGGTCAAATATTACACCTTTATTCATTTGATTTACTCCGATATTTCCTGACCATAAATCACCATGAACAAGTGATCTCATTGGGTCATGGTCAAGTAGTACCGATTCAATTTTCGACTTTATTTTATTTTTAATATCAATCTCTAAAAAATCTTTTTTTAAAATTGCTAATTGAGGTTCAATTCTTAAATTAATAAAACATTTAATCCAATTATTTTCCCATCCTTTTATTTGACTTGTAGTTCCAATATAACCATGAATCGGATATCCAAAACTTGTTGGATTAAATTTATTTGATTCAATGTGCATTTCTGCTAAACCTTTTCCTAATTTTTGCTGATCACTATTATTCATATCTATCCATTCCATTAATAAAAGTTCCACATTATTAATCTCTAAGTAGGAAATGGTTTTTGGAACAATTAAGTTTTCATAATTAATATATTTTTTTAGATTATTAAGACAAGATTTTTCAAATTTAAGAAATCTTGCTTCTCTTGAATTTCTTTTAAGAAAGAATTTAGTATTGTTAAATTCTATTTGCCACGACTCATGAATATCACCCCCCAATACTTGTTTTATACCTTTTGGTGATCGTTCACCTAATTTATAACAAATTTCGCTAAGTTCGATATGTGGTATTTTTTGCATTTTAATGTCAAAGACTGAAATTGTTGTTATTGGTGCTGGTATAGCAGGACTAACTTCTGCAGCAATCTTATCAAAACTAGGCCTTTCAGTCACTTTGATTGAGTCACATACTCAATCAGGAGGTTGTGCAGGAACCTTTAAAAGAAAAGGATACATCTTTGATGTTGGAGCAACTCAAGTCGCAGGTTTTGAAGAAGGGGGAATACACTCTAAGATTTTTAAATTTTTAGATATTCCTCTTCCTGAAGCCTCTATCTTAAATCCAGCTTGCATTGTTGATTTAAAAGATGACAGCAAGCCAATACCTATTTGGTATGACAAAAATGAATGGATTAAGGAGAGGGAGATGCAGTTCCCAGGTAGTCGTATATTCTGGCAACTATGTAATTTAATTCATCAGAGTAATTGGACTTTTGCTAATAAAAACCCTGTATTACCCGTTAAAAACTTTTGGGATTTTTCGCAACTTCTTAAAGCATTAGTTCCAACGAATATAGCAACAGGATTATTGATTAAATCTAGTATCTTTGATCTTTTACGTATTTGTGGATTATCTCATGATGAGAGATTAATTAAGTTTCTTAATTTGCAATTAAAGCTTTATTCACAAGAAGATGTTTATAAAACTGCAGCTCTATATGGTTCTACAGTGTTGCAAATGTGTCAACAACCACATGGTTTATGGCATTTAAAAAAATCAATGCAGGCTTTAAGTGATGCTTTAGAAGATTCATTAAGAAAAAAGGGAGTTCATATTATTTTCAGGCAAAAAGTAAATTCTATAAACTTTGATGATGAAAAAAAGAGTTGGAAAGTTTGTGCAACATCTAACCTAAAGAAGGTAGATTACTATGCCGAAGATGTAATTTATACACCACCTCCACAATCTCTTTTGAAACATCTAGAAAATGCTCTAGATAAAGATCATTATTATAAAAAAAGAATACAAAGTCTTCCTGATCCAAGTGGTGCTTTGGTCTTTTATTCAGCTTTAAAAAAGGATCATATTAAATTAATCTCTTCAAATCATTATCAATTTGTTTCAAATGAATTAGGGTCACTTTTTGTATCCATAAGTGAGGAGGGAGATGGAAGAGCTCCAAAAGGGGAAATTACATTGATAGCAAGTCTCTTCACAAAAACCAATGACTGGTTTAGTTTAGATAAACAAGACTATATAAAGAAAAAAAAGGAGTATCTACAAAAAATATCAATGGCACTTGAAAATCAATTTGATATTGCTTCTGAAAATTGGCTTCATAAGGAATTGGCTACCCCATTAGGATTTGAAAGGTGGACTAATAGGCCAAATGGAATAGTGGGTGGTCTAGGTCAAAATCCTGATATTTTTGGATTATTTGGGATGTCAAGTAGAACTCCTTTCAAAGGTTTATGGTTATGTGGGGATTCTATTTATCCAGGAGAAGGGACAGCGGGTGTTAGTCAGTCAGCAGTCATGGTTTCAAGGCAAATCTTAGCGTCTAAAGGAATTAATGATTTTTATTTATAAGATTTTTAAGTTTTAAAATTTGATCTTATTTCCATCGCTTTTGTAAGTTTTTTAGATAGTAGTCCCCACTTATTGTTTTTGATTAGAGCTTCAATTTCATTAATATTTTTTTTAAACTCTTTAATTGCTTTTAGGATATTTTTCTGATTATTCATAGCTAAATCCAAACCTAAATTCGGATTCCCCCCTCCTACTCTTGTTGTGTCTTCATATCCTGTAGCGGCAAGTCTTTGAGTTAAGTCCAATAATGATTTATTTGTCTCTTTATTGGCAGTCATTATTAATGAAGAAGCAATAAATATCGGTAAATGAGATATTAAAGAAACTGCTTCATCATGTTCTTTTGGTGATGCTTTACAGATCTCACAACTCATAGAAGTTATTAAATTACTTAGCGTCTTTAATGAATGTGAATTGGTTTTCGAAGTAGGAGTGATAATCCATTTTGCATTTTCTAATAAACTTTCGAAACCTGATTCAACTCCTTTTTCTTCTGTGCCCGCCATGGGATGTGATCCAATAAATAATGGGTGTATTTTTTCCCATATGTTAATTATTGGTTCTTTAATAGAACCGACATCTGTTACGATGGCATCCTTTGGAATTGCATTTATTAGATCTTTAGAAGGATGGATTAGATCTTTAATCGGTAATGCCAATATAATTAGGGAACATTCTTTTAGGATGCCTAAATCGCAGCTAACAACGTTTGCAAGATTTCTCTCTATTGCCCTTTTTTTATTTAAATTATTATTCGCAACTCCATAAATAGTATGGTTTAATCTTTGGAGTTTTAATCCTATTGACCCACCAATAAGTCCTAAACCTACAATTCCAATATTCATTGATTTATTTATTTGAGGTTTTTTTATATTGATACCAATTTTTTGTATATTAAGAGCATGTTTTTTCAATTTATTATTACCAAAATTATATAATGTTAGAAATTTTAAGTCATCAGTACTTAAAAAAATTTATTAGATCCCATAAGACAGATTGGGATCATATTTATTCTTTCGGGAGAATAGTTTCAAAGTGTCTTCAAACACATGAAACTTATCTTATTAACTCAGAAATTTTTTCTACTAATATTTGGCTCCCCGCTTTGTTGATTTCTATATTTTTATTCGAAGAGAATTCGACTTTTATTTTATCTCAAGAAAAAATAGAATTTTTAAAAAACAATTACTTAGGAGAATTAAGA